>NZ_JBJGXI010000063.1:0-26708 GCF_045635475.1 Radiobacillus sp. PE A8.2
TAAACAGTTTTGGATATCTTGCTGAGTTATTTAGCCACGTCCAGCTCCGAGCGCCAGCGACTAGCGAGACTTCCCTCACCTCATGACACGATAAGTCAACATCGATTCACTTCGTTCACCGTGTTTCCTTTATCTCCTGCGGTTCAGTCCAGTCCGTACGTCGCTAACCGGCGCTCTGCGCTTTTATTCTGAGTGTATGTGGTGTCATAAAAGTTTGGAAAAGTTGTTTCGGCAGCTGAGGTCCCGACCTGTGGCAAAAGAGGCGTGATATTTGGCAGAACAGAATGTTTAGATAAAGGCGCTCATGTCGGCAAATCAACATAAATCGAAGTTAATGATATAAGGGTTACTGTACCCGCGCTATCTGACTGTTTCGCGGCATCTAGTATTGCGCGCGTATCGACAGTCCGAGCTGGCACATCATACCTGCACTTCGATTTCAACCCATCAGTTAGATAGTAGGATAATTGATAAGGCCAATCAGTTGGAATGCTGCACGATATGATGCTTTAGCTTACAAAGCATTATGATATAATGACAAGGCACCACGATATTGGATGTTTCATGAAAGGCGCATTGTTATGGAAAATCAACAGGCAACTAAAGAGTTTTTTCAAGGTGCTTTAATTCTTACGATAGCAGGATTATTGAGTAAAGTTATTAGTGCCGGCTACCGTGTTCCATTACAGAATATCACTGGAGACGTAGGTTTTTACATCTATCAACAAATCTATCCCTTTTTAGGAATGGCACTGATGCTCGCTCTATACGGATTTCCTGCTGCAATATCCAAGCTAGTGGCAGAACATGAGCAAAAGCATCAGTTGTCACTCACATCCTTCTACATCCCAGTATTCTGCTTGTTAGCTATCATCAATCTTTTTTATTTTAGTGTGATTTATATAAATGCAGGTAGATTTGCTGAGTGGATGGGTGATGACAAACTTGTGCACAGTATTCAAGTCGCGGCATTGTCGTTTTTACTAATCCCATTCACTTCGATTTTTCGTGGGGTTTTTCAGGGGCTTAACAATATGCGTCCAACAGCTGTTTCGCAGCTACTTGAACAAGTTGTTCGTGTAGTTATTATTATCGTTGTAGCAGTCGTAATTGTATCGTCAGGCAGACAGCTTTATGATGTTGGGGCGGGTGCTGCCTATGGGTCAGTATTTGGAGGTATGGTTGCATTTGTTATCTTGTTCGTTGTTTGGCTTAGAAATAAACCGTTTGTAAAAAAGCGGACAGTTATATTATGGAAAGTTTATTTAAAAGCAATATTGATCTATGGATTATTTATTGGTTTAAATCATATGATGTTATTACTTATCCAATTCACTGATGCTTTTACATTAATTCCAGGACTGTTAAAGCAAGGGTTTTCCTTGGATGAAGCAAAGATAATAAAAGGGGTATTTGATCGTGGTCAGCCGCTGATCCAGCTAGGTACAGTTATTGGCTCATCAATCGCCTTGGCAGTCATCCCCTCCGTCACAAAAACAAGGATGGAGCAACAACCGATCGCTTTTGCCCAGCATATTCAAAGTACGATACGGATAAGTTTTTATTTGTCAGCTGCTGCAACAGCAGGATTAATTGCAATATTCCCTTATGCAAATACGTTGTTGTTCCAAAATGACTTAGGGACAACTAGTCTTAGAGTGCTTTCATTAGTGATGCTATTATCATCCTTGGCTATTACAATTTCATCTATCCTTCAAGGATTAAACAATATATACATAACAGCAGTTTTTATTGTTATCGGAATCATAACAAAATGGATGTTAAATGTCTGGCTGATCCCTTACATTGGTGTGATCGGCAGTGCAATAGCAACGGTATTAAGTGTATCGGTTATCTTAGTGTTAAACGTTGTAGGTCTAAAGCGAATGTTACCTCGCGTGCGTTTATTCTCGATTCCTTGGCGTGCATTCATATTAGCATTATTGTCAATGCTGATATGGGTAATAGTAGTAAACAAAGTAGTAGAAGCGTTTATGCCACTTACTACGCGAATATCTCACTTCATTCATATCGTAATTGTTTGTAGTGTAGGTGGTATTTTATACATCGTTGTTTTATTTCGAATGAACGGATTTAGTGAACAAGAGGCAAATGCGCTACCACTAGGTAGACGATTAAAAAGGAGGTAGAATCATGACCAATAAAATTGAAGTTATTGGCTTAGGTGCTGGTGATCTGAATCAGTTACCTCTGGGAATATACAGAAAGCTTACCAGATCAAATAAAGCCATACATGTACGAACAATAGATCATCCAGTAGTCACATCACTAACAGATGAAGGTGTTTCCTTTATTGCTTATGATTCAATTTATGAAGAAAACCAATCTTTTGAAGTTGTTTATGAGCAAATTGTACAGCAATTGATAAAAGCAGCAGAACAAGAGGATATTATTTATGCCGTACCAGGTCATCCCATGCTAGCTGAAAAAACAGTTCAATTATTGTTGGAACAACAGGCGGTTACTATCGATATTACAGGTGGCCAAAGCTATTTAGATGCTTTATTTACATCATTACGGGTTGACCCGATTGACGGATTCCAATTTGTAGATGGAACATCCTTTAAACGTAACCAACTCAATTATCAAAATCACATCATTTTTTGCCAAGTATATGATGCGTTTGTTGCATCTGAAGTAAAACTTGCCTTACTGGAAGACCTCCCGCCAGAACACCTTGTGACAATTGCTGAAGCTGTTGGAAGTGACGAGGAAAAATTAAAAACAATTCCATTAGTAGAGCTCGATCAATTTGGAGAGCTAAATAATTTGACTAGCATATACATCCCTCCTGTAAGTACAGAGGATTTGAACCATCAGTTTTTCCGTTTGCGTGAGGTAATTGCTGACCTTAGAGGTCCTGATGGTTGTCCGTGGGATAAAAAGCAAACACATCAATCATTACGAAAATATTTGATTGAGGAAGCGTATGAATTTATAGATGCAGTAGATGAGTTAGATGATGAGGGTATGATCGAAGAAATTGGCGATGTATTATTGCAAGTGATGCTTCACAGTCAAATTGGTGAAGATGAAGGGTTTTTCACAGTTGATGATGTAATAAAATCAATCACTGATAAAATGATTCGTAGGCATCCACATGTATTCGGTAACGAGCTTGCCAATACCGCTGAAGATGTACTTGTGAATTGGGAGCAAATTAAAAAACAAGAAAAAGGAAGTAGCCCGAAATCATTGTTAGACAATATTCCTAAGTCGTTACCACAACTATTGATTGCTGAAGAAATACAAAAACAAGCAGCGAAGGTTGGGTTTGACTGGGATGACCCTGCTCCAATATGGGACAAGATTATCGAAGAATTAGACGAAGTAAAGCTAGCGATTAACAATGGTAACAAAAGTGAAATTGAGAGTGAATTAGGAGATGTACTGTTTGCCATTGTAAACCTTACCAGATATTATAAAGTTAACCCAGAATTGGCAATTAGACAGACGAATCAAAAATTTAAACGTCGATTTACGTATATGGAACAGGAAATAAAGAAAAATCAGGTAGAAATGAACGATTTAACTTTAGAACAATTAGACGAATACTGGAATCAAGCAAAACGATTAGAATAATAACAGAAAGGGAATGGATCATATGCGCCTGGATAAGTTTTTAAAAATTTCAAGACTAATAAAACGCAGAACCTTAGCTAAAGAGGTTGCCGACAAAGGTAGAATAACGATTAATGGTAATCAAGCGAAAGCGGCATCAACCGTTTCAGTAGGTGACGTGCTTACGATTCAATTTGGCCAAAAACTGTTAACGATTCAAGTAGACTCTCTACAAGAAACAGTAAAGAAAGAGAATGCAACGAATTTATATTCCGTACAAAAAGAGGAAGAAGTAAAGCAATAACGAATCAGGATTTATTTCACTTAAAATAGTCATAAATGTTCTAAACTTGTCCCCCTTTACATACATTTGTAACGATAAAGGGAGGGCTGTAAAAATGAATTATTATGATAAAGAACCTACTGTTCGTCCACAAGCAGAGCATCATGTGAAAATGAGTAATAGAAGAAATCTAGAAATTACAGGTGTAAAAGAAGTGGACAGCTTTGATAATGAAGAATTTCTTTTACAGACAGTAATGGGGTATTTGATTGTCCGTGGTGAAAACCTACAAATGAAGAATCTTGACGTGGATGAAGGTGTTGTATCGATAAAAGGTAAAATTTTTGAGCTTTCATACTTAGATGAACACCATGGGGAGAAAGCTAAAGGATTCTTTAGCAAGCTTTTTAAATGACACTCACCACGCAGTTTCTAACGATTATCTCGATGATGGGTGCGGGCACTTATCTAGGAGCAGCTATTGATACGTTTCGTAGATATGAATCGTTTTGGAAGAAACGTCTATTATTTTCTTATATAATAGAAATTTGCTTTTGGTTATTACAGACGCTTATATTGTTTTATATACTCTATTTAGTAAACCAAGGTGAATTGCGTTTCTATATTTTATTAGCGATTATATGCGGTTATGCTGCCTATAAGAGTATAATTCAATTCTTTTACTTAAAGGTGTTAGACTGGTCCATTAATAGCCTTATACAAGTTTACCGGTTTTTACGAAGGCTTGTATATGCAATTCTTGTCCGTCCAATTACATTATTGCTGCAATTCATTATGACGGTATTATTATGGTTGTGGGGAATTATTTTATCGATTCTCCTGCTCATTCTTAAAATAATCTGGTACCCGATCAGATGGTTGCTCCTAATGTTATGGCGGTTAGTACCAAAAAAAGCAAAGAATTACTTTGAAGATCTAGCAGGATTTTACTCTAAAATAAAGAATACGTTATGGAGATGGTATCGTCTTATAAAGAATAAAAGGAGGTAGCCTGTCGGTGACAAGAAAAGAAGCAAAAGTAGCAAAGATTGAATCAACGTACGTAAAACAATACGATGCACAAGTTGAAAGACAAAAAAAGAAAAAGAAACGCTTATTCCGACGTCTTGTGCTATTTTCTGTTATTGTTATGATTTCGATTGGCAGTCTTACAACGTTTCATTTAAAACAACGTGCTATTTATGCACAGAAGCAGGAACAATTGGAGCAATTGGAGAACCAGATGAGTTCCCTTGAGGAACAAGAAGAAAATTTGCAACAGGAAGTTGAATTATTAAATGATGAAGAATATGTAAATAAAATTGCAAGAACGAATTATTTTTTCTCTGAAGAGGGAGAAATTATTTTTAAACTTCCTGATGAAAAACCCTCATATTGACACGTTTTTAAATGCTTTTATATACTATATAAATAAATAATCCTTTTTTACAAAGGCAGTTTTCTAAACGATTGTTGTTATTGAACAATTTAGCTAAACTCCGGTGTAACTTGGAGAGTGCTTGCACTGCTCCGGAAATCCACTTCGCTTTCCGCGGGGGGCTAGTGAGCCTCCTCGCGCATTCGCGCTGCGGGGTCTCACTTACGCCACTAGTCCCGCAGGAGTCGAAGTGGATTTCCTACGCTGCTAACGGGATTGCTCTTCATGTGGGGTGATTGGAGCTCCAGGCAGTCGACTCCAGCGGGAACAGCACGGGCTGAAGATCCACTCAGAAGCGCTCTTTGCTTCTGAGTTAGCTGAAGCCGTGCCCGCGGAAAGCGACTGCCTGGAGCGGAAATCACGTGCACTACGTTACGACGGATTTTACTTCAACTATGAAGTATAAATAACAATCTATACGTTATAAAAAAGGATTTACGGCGCCTAAATAATTTGCGCAAATCAAGTTTTTCAAAAAATTAAGGAGGAGCATTTTTTTTATGTCAATCGAAGTAGGCAGCAAGTTAAAGGGGAAGGTTACCGGTATCACAAAGTTTGGAGCTTTTGTTGAGTTACCAACTGGCCCCACAGGATTGGTCCACATTAGTGAGGTTGCTGTTAACTATGTCAAGGACATTAATGAGCACTTAAGTGTCGGTGATGAAGTGACTGTGAAAGTCATTAATGTTGGAAAGGACGGTAAGATTGGGTTGTCTATCAAGAAAGCAGTAGATAAACCAACTCCTACTCGTCAACCTAAAGTTAACCGTGATCGTACCGAATCATTCGAGGCCAAGATGAATCGCTTTCTTAAAGATTCCGAGGATCGCCTAGCATCTCTGAAAAAGCATACCGAATCAAAACGAGGAGGTCGAGGTGCTAAGAAGGGCTAAACTTGCTGTCTATGAAGGACAATAGAAGATTTTCTTCCAATTCCAATAAATATAAAAAAGCTGGTACCGTTAATAATAACGAAACCAGCTTTTCCTTTGTGTTAGATGATAGCGGCAGAGGGAATCGAACCCACGACCTCACGGGTATGAACCGTACGCTCTAGCCAGCTGAGCTACGCCGCCATAGTTAAAAGAGTCACAAGTGATATAATACAATAGCTACTTCATTGTGTCAATGTGAAAATTGAAAAATGTTTTACTTTTACGATAGCAGTCAAAATGAGAGAAGTATACGAGATTAATGGGGGAGTTCGTAATATGAAAGAATATCTAGATATATTTGATCCAAACCAGCACCATATAGGACAAGCGACCCGCGTGCAGGTACATCAGAATGGATTGTGGCATCAAACCTTTCATTGTTGGATTGTAAGTGAACTACAGGGCCGTAAGTATATACTGTTTCAATTACGGCATCCGGATAAAGATATATTCCCTGATTTATTAGATATTTCTGCTGCGGGGCATCTGTCTGTGGGTGAAGAACCGCTAGATGGAGTCAGAGAATTACAGGAAGAGCTGGGGATCCAAGTGGAGGCTGAACAACTTGAATCGATTGGTGTAATAGAAGAAGAATTTTCAAGGGAAACCTTTATCGATCGAGAGTTTTGTCATGTGTTCCTACATAAATCAGACCGTCCTCTTGATGCTTATATGATTCAAGAGGATGAGCTAATCGGATTAGTTCATATAGAGTTAAACCAGGCGATGAAATTATTTAAACGAGAAATTACATCAGCACAGGTAAAAGGATTAATGTGGAACATAGAAGGGTTAAAAGAAGTGGATCTGACAGTAACAATGGATGATTTTGTCCCGCATAGTAAAGAGTATTATATGAAGGTACTACAAAGTGCAGATGATATATAAGAAGTGAAATTGATTAGTGTATATATAAAACCACACGCAGTTTTAACTGCGTGTGGTGCTGTTATTTCTGTGTTACAGGTTGTTGGCTAAATGAATTGCTAGAAGCTAATGAGTCTGATGCTGAAGACTCCTCTTCTGTGTCAGCTGGTTTAACTTTTTTAAGATAGAAGGATAATAAAAACGCAAGAATGGCAAATCCTGTTGCGACCATAAATGCATCATTAATACCTTCAATCGTAGCATGCTGCACGGCAAATATTTGTTGCTCATCGGTAGGAATACCATTTGGTAAAAACTCACTCATATGGTCTGTTCTGCGATTACTCATGACTGTAATTAGAAAAGCTGTACCAATCGCGCCAGAAACCTGACGAAGTGTATTCGCCATTGCCGTACCATGAGAATAATATTTGGTAGGAAGTTGATTTAATCCAGCTGTCATAATTGGCATCATGATCATAGAAATACCTACCATCCTGGCACTGTAAAGCACCATCATATGCATATAGGTGGTCGAATCAGATAAATCTGTGAAAAAGAACGTAGTGACCACCGTAATTGCTAGTCCAACTAATGCTAGTGGACGTGCGCCAATTTTATCAAAAAGTTTCCCAGTAATAGGGGACATAAATGCTGAAATCAATGCTCCGGGCAATAATAATAATCCGGACTCAAGCGGTGAAAAGCCTCTAATGTTTTGTAAATAAATAGGTATAAGAATCATAGCAGCGAACATCGCCATTGTAACAACCACATTAATAATCGTTGTCAGAGTAAACATATTGTATTTAAACACTCTGAATTCAAGCATCGGTGTTTTCAGAACTAGTTGTCGAGCGACGAAGATAACCATAGTGACTCCACCCACTATAAAGGAAAGGATAACTTCTAATTCTCCCCAACCAGCATTACCTGCTGTACTAAATCCATATAATAATCCACCAAAAGCAAATGTTGACAAGATAATAGATAAAATATCTACTTTTGGATTACTCAATTTTGTCACATTACGTAATAGGAAGAAAGCTAAAATTACATCAATGATTGCTATTGGAAGGATGATATAAAACAGTACTCTCCAAGAATAGTTTTGAACGATCCAACCAGAAAGTGTAGGTCCAATCGCTGGTGCAGACATCATAGCAAGTCCAATTAAGCCCATGGCCGCTCCACGTTTTTCGATTGGGAATAAGCTTAGAATTACATTAGTTAATAAAGGCATGATGATCCCGGCCCCAGCAGCCTGAACGACACGACCTACTAAGATAATGGAGAATGATGGCGCAACAGCACAAATCAAAGTACCGATCGCAAACAAACTCATAGCGGTTATAAATAATTTGCGTGTTGAAAATTTCTCCATTAAGAATGCGGTAATAGGAATGGCAATCCCGTTTACGAGCATAAATATAGTTGTTAACCATTGTGCAGTATTCTCAGTGATGTCTAATTCGGTCATCATCACTGGTAAAGCGATATTCATAAGTGTTTGGTTTAATATTGCGACAAACGCACCAAGCACCATAATAATAGTAATTGGTAATTTGGCAACCTTGGATGCTTCTACATAAGCTGTCCGATCTGTCATTGTTGTTCATCTCCATCTAGTAGTTTGTTAATTATCTTCTTGTGCAGTTCAATTAATTTTTCTATATCTTCTTCATTAATTTCTTGAAGCCCAGAAAGCCGTTCAACATATTGTATATACGCTTCTGCTTTTTTTTCTTGTCCCAGTTGTGTAAGTGTCATTACGACAACACGACGGTCTTGCTCCGAGCGCTTTCTTTCTACATAATTTGCCTTTACTAATCGTTCAACTGTTTCGCTAACCGTACTCTTTCCGGTATTCAATTGATTAGCAAGGTCAACTAAGCTTATATTTGGCTGCAAATCGAGAATTCTCAATATTTGTAGCTGTAGGGTTGTTACACCCAAACTGTTAGCATTTTTCCACAACTGTTTATAATAAACTTGATTTACCTCTCGAAATGATTGAACGATGCAGTTTATCTTTTGATCATTCGTCATTAGGTTTTCCTCCAAATCAAATAATAGTTCTTACACGAACAATTCGCGCAAGAACTATTATAACTCGATAAGTTAATAATGCAAGTGGAAATAATTATATTTTTGAGGAGTTGCGTGAATCGTTTATAACTTGGATCTTTTTTTGAGTAAATTCAAGGAAATATTGTCGAAACGAAGGATAGGCCCCAGAATATAGACTAGTCCACAATTGGTGCATCTTTATCACATAAAATTAGACTTACTTGAAGATATGTAATGGAATTATTCTGTTGAAATCCCTGTTGGTTACTAGAAACAAGTCGAAAGATTTTGAACGGCACTTCTGATGTTTTGACAAAATACACAGAAAAAGTGTGTTTAAATGTACATCAAGAAGAAGGAGTGGTGTGGAATGATGGATTCAATAACTGGAAGTGAATCCAAATCAATTTTTACTTCCAATAAAAGTATCGAGGTCCTGAAGCGGAGGTCAGGGGAAAAGTTGAAGCTTTTCTTTTTGGAAAAAGGCTGGCTATTATTTATTGTCGGTTTTTTACTAGGACGAGCTATCGTGTTGTCCTCTTTATCGCCTTTTGCCCTTGCCTTTCTCGCTTCCGTTTGGTTTATGAGAAAGGACAAAGCATTTAAACTCATACTCGCGACATTTGCAGGTGCATTAACATACCATTGGCAACACGGCTTATACGTCATTTCAGCTATGGCACTTTTTGTGGTGATTGCCTCGCTATTGAAAAACAAAAACAATCAACAACAAATAATTCCAGTTGTCGTATTGTTAGCAAGTATATGTACGCGAGTAATCAGTTATGCCTTAATCGGTCAATTAACGGTATTTGAATGGATGCTGGCTGCTGTCGAAGGCGTACTAAGTGCGGTACTAGTACTTATATTTATGCAGAGTATTCCACTATTATCACCTAAAAGATTTAAACCAACATTAAAAAATGAGGAAATTGTTTGTCTCATTATATTGTTAGCCTCCGTACTAACAGGAACCATTGGATGGGACATTCAAGGTGCTTCTATTGAACAAATATTATCTAGGTATTTAGTGCTTTGCCTTGCTTATGTAGGCGGTGCTGCGATTGGATCAACGGTTGGTGTAGTAGCTGGCCTTATATTGAGCTTAGCTAACGTTGCCAGCCTTTACCAAATGAGTTTGCTAGCATTTTCAGGATTACTTGGTGGATTACTAAAGGACGGTAAGAAGATAGGTGTTGCTTTAGGATTATATGTTGGGACGTTATTAATTGGCATATATGGAGCAGGTATAGATGCTTTAGTTCCATCTTTAGTTGAATCTTCCATTGCTGTGATTATTTTTTTCTGTACACCTGAAAGCTGGATCAAAAAGTTATCAAGGTATATCCCTGGAACGGTGGAGCATTCACAGGAGCAGGAACAGTACTTACACAAGGTTCGTGATGTAACAGCAAGTAGAGTCGAGCAGTTTTCACATGTATTTCAAGCTTTGTCCAAAAGCTTCACGATTGAGCATAAAAATACCATAGAAGAAGAGCAAGACAAACAAACGGATTATTTTCTAAGTAATGTTACTGAAAAGACATGTCAATCCTGTTTTAAGAAAGAGTGGTGTTGGGCGCAACAATTTGATAAAACGTATGAACTAATGACAGATGTGAAGGATGATTTAGAAGGAGGAAAGCAGCCGAACACTGTGTTGCAACGAAATTTTGAAAATCATTGTGTGAAATCTAAAAAGGTGATCGATACGATGAAACACGAATTATCTTTTTATCAGGCAAATCAACAATTAAAAAAGCAAGTAACCGAAAGCAGAAGGTTTGTAGCAGATCAATTACACGGGGTATCGGAGGTTATGGGGAACTTTGCAAAAGAGATATTAAAAGAAAGGGAGAACCACGAACAACAGGAAGTTGAAATTGTAGCAGCGTTAAAACATATGGGGATTGAGCTAGAAAAGCTGGATATATACAGTTTAGAAAAAGGGAACATAGATATTGAAATGAACTTATCGTTTTATAATTATCACGGAGAAGGTCCTAAATTAATTGCACCAATGCTATCTGATATTTTAAAAGAAACTGTTGTTGTTAAAGAGGAGGAAATATCACCACTGGCCAATGGCTATTGCTATTTATCGTTTGCATCTGCTAGAAAGTATATTGTAGAGACTGGTGTGTCCCACGCCGCAAAAGGAGGAGGACTAGTATCTGGGGATAGTTATTCGACCATTGAATTAGGAGCAGGAAAATATGCAATGGCAATTAGTGATGGTATGGGCAATGGAGAACGGGCACATGAAGAAAGTACAGAAACATTAAGGCTGTTGCAGCAGATTCTGCAATCTGGAATACAAGAACAGGTTGCTATTAAATCAATCAATTCAATTCTTTCCCTTCGGACGAGTGACGAAATATTCTCAACGTTGGATTTAGCGATGATTGATTTACACAGTGCAGCAGTTCGCTTTTTAAAGATAGGATCAACGCCTAGCTTTATAAAGCGAGGTAACAAAATTTTAAAAATAGAAGCAAGTAATCTACCAATCGGCATTATACAAGAATTTGATGTTGATGTGGTTAGTGAGCAATTAAAAGCTGGAGACCTTTTAATTATGATGAGTGATGGTATTTTTGAAGGACCAAAAAATATTGAAAATGTTGATATGTGGTTGAAGCGCAAAATAGGGGAAGTTGAATCCAATGATCCACAGGACATGGCGGATTTAATTCTTGAGGAGGTAATAAGAGTCCAAAAGGGTACGATTGAAGATGATATGACTGTAGTCGTTGCTAAAATTGAAAAAAATAACCCCCAATGGGCAGCGATACCGTCCTATCATAAGCAAGCACAATAAAATATTTATCTAGTATATTTAGGTATAATTTTCCTTACTATAGGCGAAGATGATGATAAAAGTAGACACATTGTTATGTTCGTCTGCTGTTATTTAATAATTCGGTCTTATAGGAGGAGTTATATTAATGAAAAAAGGAACGTTAAAGCAAATTCTATTAATTACAGATGGATGCTCCAACCAAGGTGAGGATCCATCAGCTGTAGCGGCATTAGCTGCGCAACAAGGAATTACGGTAAATGTAATTGGTGTATTAGAGGATGATCAATCAGAGGATCCAACAGGCTTACAAGAGGTTGAGGATATTGCAATGTCAGGTAATGGTGTCAGCCAAATAGTTTTTCAAGAAGCACTGTCACAAACCGTCCAAGCCGTTACAAAGCAAGCAATGACCCAAACTTTACAAGGGGTGGTTAATAAGGAATTGCAACAAATACTTGGACCAAACCAAAGCCTTGAGGAGCTTCCACCTGAGCAACGCGGGGAGGTAATGGAGGTTGTCGAAGATTTAGGTGAAACGTGTGATCTAGAAGTACTAGTGTTAGTAGATACAAGTGCAAGCATGCATAATAAGCTACCAACTGTAAAAGAATCATTGATAGATCTATCGGTAAGTTTAAATGCTAGAATAGGGCGCAATCGATTTGCTATCTTCTCGTTTCCAGCTAAGCGAAAAGATATTCAGAAAGTGTTTGATTGGTCGCCAAGGCTTGACTCTATTTCATCCGTATTCCCTAAATTAACAAGTGGTGGAATTACTCCAACAGGTCCAGCATTAAAACAGGCCATGTACCAGTTTGGTAAAAAAAGCTTACGAGGGAGCTTTATGAGAGAAGATGAACCAAACATCGAAGAAGCAGGCTATTGATATTAAAGTGGGCAGTGTCATCGTCGGTAAATGGCACAAAAATCGTTACACAGTTAAAAAGCAGCTAGGACAAGGTGCAATTGGATCTGTTTACTTGTGTGAACATAATGGAAAGCCACAGGCACTTAAGATTAGTGACAAAAGCTCATCCGTTACGATGGAAGTTAATGTTTTAAAAACATTACAAAAGGTCCAAGGAAGTCGCCTTGGACCTTCTTTATTAGATGTCGATGATTGGGTAGACATGCGCGGCAATCGTTATTCGTTTTATGTGATGGAATACTTAAAAGGAATAACCCTGCCTACGTTTATTCAAAGGTCCGGAAAAGAATGGCTGGGGATCTTAATGATGCAGCTATTAACCGATTTAGAAAGCCTACATCAAGCAGGCTGGGTGTTTGGCGATTTAAAAACAGATAATCTGCTTGTCGTATCTTCACCAGCGAGAATTAGGTGGATCGATGTCGGGGGTACAACACAGATTGGACGGTCTATCAAAGAATATACAGAATTCTATGATAGAGGATACTGGAAAATGGGTTCAAGGCGAGCGGAACCTTCCTATGATTTATTTGCTCTAGCAATGATTATGTTGCAAATCTATCATCCAAATCGGTTTGAGCGAGGAACAAACCCACAGAAAACATTGCTTTTAAAACTATCTAAAACATCGGAGTTGGATATTTACAAGCCGGTTATACAGAAGGCGATTCAAGGTCACTATCTTTCTAGTGATCAGATGAAACGTGATTTAAACACACTTATTATGAAAAACCAGCATAATACCGCGCCACAAGCGTCCAGTCATGCCAGAGGGAACGTAGTGACTAGACAATCTAGACAAGTCAGCAATCAACCTAAATCTCATACATTTTTAGAAAGTATGGGCATTTCGGTTGCTGTTCTATTGTTTTATTTATTTTATCTCGTGGTTCAGTAAACTTCTACTTCTGTGAAGGTTCATACTATAAATTATAAAGGTAACCTTTTGCAGAACTAGATTAAAAAGTGGTACGATAAAGATAGTAAGTAGAGACGTTTAATGGAGTGGGGCATCGATGGAAGAAAAAGTGACTGCTTATATAAGAAAACACCAATTATTCCACCAACAAGCTGTCGTCTTAGTTGGTGTATCAGGTGGTCCGGATTCGATGGCTCTGCTTCACTTTTTGTGCGCCATCCGTGAACAATGGGGTTTACGTTTGATTGCATTATCGGTGGATCATGGTTTACGCGGAGAGCAATCAAAACAGGATGTTTTGTACGTAAAACAAATGTGTGAACAATGGGACGTAGAATTTTGTGAAACCTTTTTAGATGTATCATCGTATAAGATTAAGGAAAGAAAAGGAACACAACTTGCAGCTAGAGAATTACGCTACCAATATTTTAAGCGTATGATGCAAGAATATCGTGCTGATTATTTGGCTTTAGGTCATCATGCGGATGATCAGACGGAAACCATGATGATGAGGTTTGTACGTGGTGCGAATCCAGATGCTTTAGCGGGAATACCGATCAAACGTTCTTTTGAACAGGGATATATTGTTCGTCCTTTTTTAGGTGTTTCTAAACAAATCATTGAAACTTATTGTGATAAGCATGAAATAAGTCCACGTAAAGATCCATCTAATGATCAAGACACATATACACGGAATTTTTATCGAATACATATACTTCCATTGCTTAAACAGCAAAATCCTAATGTTTTAATGAGCACCCAACGTTTGAGTGAGGCGATTTCAGAGGATGCGATATATTTAAACGAACAAGCACAAAAGCTTATTATAGCTAGTGTAGAACTTAAAAAAAACAGGTCAGAAGCTATATTAGATATTAAAAGGTTTAAACAATATCCAATCGCTTTACAAAGACGAGCCTATCATCTAATATTAAACTATCTATATCCAACCATTCCTACAGATTTGAATTATATTCATGAGGATCATTTTTTTTATTTATTACATAATAACAAACCAAATGTCTCCATTGATTTCCCATTAGGCTTAAAGTTAATAAAATCGTACGATATTATTTTGTTTCGATTTGGTGAGTTTCAACCCGTAGAATATGTGATGCAGTTAACTATTCCTGGGTCTATTTCATTACCAGATGGGGGAATGATTGTCTCTTCCATAACCAAATTTCCTAAAGAGGAATCGGAGAACATTTATGTATGTGAAATGGACACGATACGTACTCCTTTAATTGTAAGAACACGTGAGCCAGGAGATAAAATGAAAATTAGAGGTATGAATGGGAGCAAGAAAATAAAAGATATATTTATTGATGAAAAGATTCCAGTGCAAAAGCGAGCAACTTGGCCAATAGTGTTGGACAGTAAAGGCAACATTTTATGGTTAATTGGTTTGAAAAAGGGTTTTCATGAGGTTCAATCAGCATCTGATGGTAATTTTCTTCAATTACATTATAAGAATAACAGCAACAGGTAGGAGGTACGATGTATGCACCACGATATAGAAAAGGTACTGATTTCTAAGGAACAAATTGATCAAAAGTGTAAAGAGCTAGGAGCGCAGCTAACAAAAGAATACGAAGGGAAGTTCCCTTTAGCCATTGGTGTGTTAAAAGGGGCAATGCCATTTATGTCTGATGTGCTCGGTTATACCGAGACATACCTAGAAATGGATTTCATGGACGTATCTAGTTATGGAGGCGAAATGCGTTCTTCTGGTGAAGTCAAAATCGTAAAAGATTTGGATTCGAAAGTTGAAGGGCGAGACTTATTAATAATTGAAGACATTATTGACAGTGGTCTAACGTTAAGTTATTTAGTTGATTTATTTAAGTATCGGAAAGCCAAATCCGTTAAAATCGTTACCCTTCTTGATAAACCATCAGGAAGAACTGCCAATATTAAAGCAGATCTAGTTGGCTTTGAAGTTCCAGATGAATTTGTTGTCGGTTATGGGTTGGATTACCAAGAAAAATATCGGAATCTACCTTATATAGGTGTATTAAAGCCTAGGGTATATGGTGGAGAAGAGTAAGGTTAACAAAATGGTGGAATGAGTAATGCATGTTTTACATATCTTAAAAGGGTAATTAGTTGTATTGATTCATTTCAATATGATACTATTTACTATAGTTTTCTCGCTTGGGAGGAGGTAAGCAATGAATCGAGTATTTCGAAACGTATTATTTTATTTTCTAATATTCCTTGTAGTCATTGGAGTTGTTTCGATATTTAATAATTCAAACAACCAGGCAACGGAATATAATGTAAGTGAATTTTACCAGGCGCTTAACAATGGTGAGATCGAAGAAATGACGATGCGACCATCTAATGGGGTTTATCTCATACAAGGAACACTTGGTGGGGAAGAGGACACATTTGTTACCATGGTTCCAGATAACCCGCAGGTGATTGCAGAAATAACAGAAATAGCTAAAGATCAACCGAATGTAGATTTCGATGAAGAGCAACAACCGAACGGATGGGTAACATTCCTAACAACAATGATTCCGTTTGTTATTATATTTATCCTATTCTTCTTCCTTCTTAACCAGGCACAGGGCGGTGGTAGCCGTGTGATGAACTTTGGTAAAAGTAAGGCGAAGATGTATTCGGAAGAGAAGAAAAAAGTGCGATTTAACGATGTAGCAGGAGCAGATGAAGAGAAGCAAGAGCTTGTTGAAGTTGTTGATTTCTTAAAAGATCCACGTAAGTTTACGGCTATCGGTGCAAAAATTCCTAAAGGGGTTTTATTAGTTGGACCTCCAGGTACAGGTAAAACGTTGCTAGCTCGTGCGGTTGCAGGAGAAGCAGGCGTACCGTTTTTCTCCATAAGTGGTTCAGATTTCGTGGAAATGTTCGTCGGTGTTGGTGCATCGAGGGTAAGAGATTTATTCGAAAATGCTAAAAAGAATGCCCCTTGTATCATCTTCATTGATGAGATTGATGCAGTAGGTAGACAGCGTGGAGCAGGTGTTGGCGGTGGTCACGATGAACGTGAGCAAACGTTGAACCAATTGCTAGTTGAGATGGATGGTTTTGGTGATAATGAAGGAATAATTATTATCGCAGCAACAAACAGACCTGACATACTTGACCCAGCATTACTGCGTCCGGGACGCTTTGATCGTCAAATTACTGTCGATCGTCCAGATTTACGAGGTCGAGAAGACGTACTTAAAGTGCATGCAAGAAATAAACCATTAACAGATGATGTCGAATTAAAAACAATTGCAATGCGTACACCAGGATTTTCTGGGGCTGATTTAGAGAACTTACTAAATGAAGCAGCACTTGTTGCAGCAAGAAGTAATAAGGTCAAAATTGACATGGAAGATGTCGATGAAGCAATTGATCGTGTTATTGCAGGACCTGCGAAGAAAAGCAGAGTTATATCTAAAAAAGAACGTAATATAGTTGCTTATCATGAAAGTGGACATACTATTATTGGAATGGTGCTAGATGATGCGGATATGGTACATAAGGTGACAATTGTACCGCGTGGCCAAGCTGGTGGTTACGCCGTTATGCTACCGCGTGAGGATCGTTACTTTATGACAAAACCAGAGTTGCTCGATAAGATTACTGGTCTCCTTGGCGGCCGTGTGGCTGAAGAAGTAACCTTTGGCGAAGTAAGTACAGGTGCACATAACGATTTCCAACGTGCGACTGGAATTGCTAGAAAAATGGTTACCGAATATGGAATGAGTGATAAAATTGGCCCATTGCAATTCGGTAGTTCAGGTGGTCAAGTATTCTTAGGTAGAGATATTCAAAATGAACAAAATTACAGTGATGCAATCGCATATGAAATTGATAAAGAAATCCAAAATATTATTAACGATTGCTATGAAAAAGCGAAAAAGATTCTTACTGATAACAAGCCAAAGTTAGAATTAGTAGCGAAAACGCTTCTTGAAATTGAAACGCTTGACGCTGGCCAAATCAAATCGTTATTTGAAGAAGGAGTTCTTCCTGAACGCCCTGTCGTATCAGAACAGGATGGAAAGGCTTCTACACAAAACGAATCAGAAGAAAAGAAAAGTGATGTAAAAGTTAATATTAAATCTAAAACAGCGGAATCAGAAAAGTCAGAGCAGAAAGATGTTGACAATGACACTGATCCAAAATAAAAAGATTAAAACAGCCTTCTCGCATTTGGAGAAGGCTGTTTTTTTTGGTATCAGAAAAATGCAGCTGATATAAACTCCAAATACTTGCTTGCATATTTTAGTTAATGAATTTAATACTAAGGCTCAAATCATAAAGTTTGATGCTCTATAAGCTTCATAAATGAAGTAAATTGCGTCGTAGTGCTCGTAATTTCTGCTGGGAATGGATGCCTGACAGGATTTTTAGAACGAGAATCTAAAAAACTTTTAGCGGCCACAGGAGACCTTATTTCACGTAAAATACCAGTTATGATGATTTGGCGGCCACCACAGACCTTATTTACTAAAAATAGCATACTACAGCAAGGATTTTATTCAAATAAGCGCGCTGATGGCCGCGCAATTCTAATATTACCTATATTGTCACAGATAAGTGCAGTGGTGGCCGTTAGCGACTAACCACCGCCCCGTGGAAAGCGTATTTTCTACAGCGGCTGTCCAACACTTTACGACGCATACTAGCTATTTTACGTAAAACCAACAATCTTTTTTAGCGAACCAAGAGGACATTTTCTTTATAACGATACAATTTGTAAAGAAAACCCGATCGTGGTTTGTAGGAATTGAAATGCAGCGGATTGTGTTTTATATTTATACCAATGGTAACTGGGGAACTACAAAGAATGTATTCCAGTATAGAACTGTTACGTAATATGGTAAGATGTACAAGGAATAATTTTATATGAATGGTGGAAACAAACATGATTTTTGTTTTAGATGTAGGCAATACAAACACTGTTTTAGGCGTATTTGATCAAGATAAGCTTGTTTATCAGTGGCGAATACATACAGACCGTCACAAAACAGAAGACGAATTTGCTATGTT
Organism: Radiobacillus sp. PE A8.2; assembly: GCF_045635475.1. Lineage (NCBI taxonomy): Bacteria > Bacillati > Bacillota > Bacilli > Caryophanales > Bacillaceae > Radiobacillus > Radiobacillus sp. PE A8.2. The sequence goes on from NZ_JBJGXI010000063.1 coordinate 18,839, forward strand.
ATTTAAATCATTATTTGAACATGAAAATATAGAGATCAGTGATATTAGTGGCATTATCATATCCTCCGTCGTGCCGCCTATTATGTATGCGTTAGAACGGGTATCTCATAAGTATTTCAAACAAACACCGATGATAATTGGGGCAGATTCGATTAATCCGTTTTTAAAAACGATATATCCTAACCCGAAGGAATTAGGTGCTGACCGAATTGTTAATGCTGTTGGAGCAATTGAGGAATACGGTTCACCGCTAATTATTATTGATTTTGGAACAGCAACCACATACTGTTATATAAATGAAATGAACGAATATGTTGGTGGAGTAATTGCACCTGGTATCAATGTTTCTCTTGATGCGTTATATGATAAAGCTGCAAAGCTACCTAAAATTGAAATAATGAATCCTGGAAATGTACTTGGTTCATCGACAATCGAAGCAATGCAATCAGGTGTTTATTTTGGATATGTCGGTCAAGTTGATGAAATTGTTCGTCGTATTAAGGATCAAGCAGCATCTCCTCCAAAGGTAATTGCAACAGGAGGTTTAGCAACATTAATAGCAAAAGATTCAAAGACAATTGAACAAGTTGATCCTGCTTTAACACTGAAAGGTTTATATATTATTTATAAGAAAAATGAAAAGTAACCTCTACACTAAGGAGAGATACATCATGGGAGATTATTTAGTTAAGGCAACTGCATTCCAAGGGATGGTAAGAGCCTATGCAATCCAATCAACAAAAACTATAGAAGAAGCACGCAGAAGACAGGACACTTGGGTAACTGCTTCAGCGGCATTAGGTCGTGCAATTACAATTACTGCGATGATGGGTGCAATGTTAAAAGGAGAAGATAAACTTACAGCTAAGATACTGGGGAATGGCCCGGTGGGTGCGATTATAACAGATGCAAATGCCAGAGGTGAAGTAAGGGGTTACGTTTCTAATCCACACGTAGATTTTGATAAAAACGAGAATGGAAAACTGGACGTAGCGCGTGCTGTGGGAACAGAAGGTAGTCTTAGTATTGTAAAGGATTTGGGTTTGAAAGAATATTTTACAGGACAAGTGCCAATCGTATCTGGTGAATTAAGCGAGGATTTCACTTATTATTTTGCTAACTCAGAGCAAGTCCCGTCAGCAGTAGGAGCTGGAGTCTTAGTAAATCCTGATTATACAATATTAGCTGCTGGTGGATTTATTGTGCAAATGATGCCGGGTGCTGAAGAGGATACGATTACTAAAATTGAAAAACAAATTAGTTCAATTCCTTCTATCTCCGCATTAATAGAGAAAGGTAATTCGCCAGAACAAATTTTAGAGCAGCTCTTCGGAAAAGAAAATTTAAAAATACATGAGACGATGCCAATAACTTTTTCTTGTCCGTGTTCGAAAGATAGACTAGGGGCTGCTATTCAAAGCTTTTCCAACGAGGAAATCGACAAGATGATTGAGGAAGACGATGGTGCGGAAGCATTCTGCCATTTTTGTAATGAAAAATACGTGTTCGATGCAGAAGAATTACAAGCGCTAAAGTCAAAATAGGGGGGAGAGGAGAAGCGTCATGACACGTAAGTTTCTCTTTGCAATATTAGTAGTGCTGCTAATAACGAATATAACGACAATAGCAGTGTGGCAGTGGGATAGAAGTGATATTGTAGCACCAGCGGATGATTTAAATGTGCCGGTCGATACAAAAGAACCGGTAGCAACGATTGATAATGAAGAAATAACTTACCAACAATGGACAAGTAATCTACAAAACACATATGGGAAAAAATTATTGAAAGCAATGATTGATCGGCAAGTGGTGGACAGGCTTTCAGAACAAGAAGGTATTGAAATAAATGATAAAGTGATTGATCGAGAAGTATCGTTGCTTTATACAATTCAAGGTATATTAACAAATGAAGAAGCGTCCACATTAGAGGAAAACTGGCGAGCCGATATTTCTCACCGTATACGCCTGGAGGAACTATTAACCAAGGACATCCAGATTGATGAAAGTGAGATAAAAAGTTATTACGAACAATACAAAGAAAATTATGATTTACCGGAATCTATTCAGATATCAGATATTTTGGTCAATAATATGGAAACAGCGAATAAGGTTATAAGTGAGCTAGAATCAGGTGCCGCTTTTGCATCATTGGCAAGAGAATATTCTGAAGATATTGATACAAGAAATCAGGGTGGATATAAGGGCTACTATAATTCGCCTGGTGAGTATTATGATCTAGCGCAAGCTATGGAAGAAGAAACGTATAGTGAGCCATTTGATACAAATGAAGGAATTGCGATTATTTATGTGCATCGTAAATTACCAGCTATCTCATTAAATTACGATGAATTAAGAAATCATCTAAAAAGGGAACTTGCCTTAGAGCAGTTAGACCAAGTAGTGAGTGCAGATTTGTTGTGGGAAAATTATGATATTAAATGGATGTATGGAAACAATTAAATTGCGAAATAATTTAAAAAATTACAAATCAACTAGTTGACATTTTTATCCTGCAAGCGTACATTGTATATAAATCCTATACAAATACTAGGAATTGGAGTGAATTAAATGAAAGTTGCTCAATCCATTGCTGAATTAATTGGAAACACACCGATTGTAAAACTTAATCGCACGGCAGATCCAGATGCTGCAGAAATTTATGTGAAGTTAGAATTTATGAACCCAGGAAGTTCTGTGAAAGACCGTATCGCTTTGGCGATGATCGAAGCTGCAGAAGAAGCAGGTAAACTGAACGAGGGCGACACGATTATTGAGCCTACAAGTGGAAACACGGGTATCGGTCTAGCGCTCGTAGCTGCAATAAAAGGCTACAAAGCTATTTTAGTAATGCCAGATACAATGAGCATGGAACGCCGTAACCTATTACGTGCTTATGGTGCCGAGTTAGTGCTTACACCTGGAGCGGACGGAATGAAAGGTGCCATTAAAAAGGCAGAAGAATTGCAGAAAGAACATGGCTACTTTATGCCGCAACAGTTTAACAATCCTGCTAACCCAGATATTCATGCACGTACAACGGGTAAAGAAATTGTTGAGCAAATGGGTGAACAATTAGACGCATTTGTTTCTGGAATTGGTACTGGTGGTACAATTACTGGTGCTGGAAAAGTATTAAAGGAAGCTTACAAAGATATTAAAATTTATGCAGTTGAGCCAACAGGTTCTCCGGTATTGTCTGGTGGTAATCCTGGACCGCATAAAATCCAAGGTATTGGTGCAGGTTTTGTGCCAGAGGTATTAAATACTGAGGTTTATGATGAAGTTATTCAGGTCGAAAACGAAGATGCATTTACTACAGCAAGAGAGGCTGCTAAAAAGGAAGGTCTGTTAGGTGGAATTTCTTCTGGTGCAGCAATTTATGCAGCGAAACAGGTTGCAAAAGAGTTAGGTAAAGGTAAAAAAGTATTAGCGATTATTCCGAGTAACGGGGAAAGATATTTAACAACACCGTTATATCAGTTTGAAGAAACGGAATAACGTATTAATAAGGAATAAACCGTTTGGATGAGTTGTCCGGACGGTTTATTTTAATTGACTAAGATCTGATAGCACCAAATCAAATGAGAATTTCTCGGTTTTAAGGTAACATAGTATACATATGGTGATATGAAGGAAGGAAAAAAGATGAGTTTTATTTTAAATACGAAGCAAAAAACGTATGACCTATCTAATAGAACTTTAGTAATGGGCATTTTGAATGTTACACCAGATTCGTTTTCTGACGGTGGTAACTATAACGAACTGGAAGCTGCTGTAAATCAAGCGATGATGATGGAACGAGATGGTGCTGATATTATTGATGTTGGTGGAGAATCGACACGTCCTGGTCACACGCCTGTTTCTTTGGAAGATGAAATTGAGCGGGTAGTACCGATTATTAATGCGATTAAAGCGGCGGTAAGTATTCCAATATCGATTGATACGTACAAATCAGAAACAGCTAAGGTAGCATTAGATGCTGGTGCATCGATAATTAATGATGTATGGGGAGCAAAGAAAGACCCTGAAATGGCCAATGTTGCAGCAGCCTTTGACGTACCAATCATTTTAATGCATAACAGAGAAAAAGCTAATTACAATTCCATTATTACTGATATGAAAGATGATTTACAGGAAAGTATAACTATTGCTCTAAATGCGGGTGTGAAACGAGAAAATATCATATTGGACCCGGGGATTGGTTTTGCTAAAACGGTAGAAGATAACTTATTGGTAATGAGAAATCTAGACCAGTTTAATGAATTAGGTTACCCAATGTTACTAGGAACATCTCGAAAGTCTTTGATCGGAAAGGTTTTGGATTTACCGGTAGAGGAACGTGATGAAGGAACGGGTGCGACGATTTGTTATGGAATCACAAAGGGTGTGCAAATTGTAAGAGTACACAATGTAAAGTTAGCAGTTCGAATGGCAAAAATGATGGATGCATTGACAGGTAAAGGTGGTATGAAGTATGGATAAGATTTACGTTAACCAAATGGAGTTTTACGGATATCATGGGTTATACCCAGAAGAAAACAAATTGGGACAACGATATAAAGTTGATGTAGTCTTGAATCTTGATTTAAAGCAAGCTGGTAAATCAGATCATATGGATGACAGCATTGATTACGGCAAAATTTATCATATAACAAAAGATGTTGTCGAAGGAAAAGCGAAGCATCTAGTTGAGGCTGTGGCAGAAGAAATAGCCTATCAGTTCTTTGCTTCTTTTGAAAAGCTTAACAGCTGCACCGTAAAAGTGTATAAACCAGATCCACCTATTCCAGGACATTATCAATCTGTCGCGGTAGAAATTTTTAGGGAGCGTTCCTAATGAATGTTGCTTATATTGGCTTGGGGTCAAACATCGCACCACGATTTGCAACGTTAATGGATGCTGTTAAAATAATCGGGGAATCGCCAGCTATTACAGTTACAGCAAAGTCATCAATCTATGAAACGAAACCAGTTGGGTTTGTTGATCAGGATAATTTCTTAAATATGGTGTTAGAATTGAAAACAACGCTCAATCCGTCAGAACTATTAGGGCGTTGCCTTCAAATAGAATTACAATTAGGCAGAAAAAGGGAGATAAAATGGGGGCCGAGAACGATAGACCTTGACATTTTATTGTATAATCAAGACAATATTAAAACGGAGCGATTAATTGTTCCTCATCCAAGAATGCATGAACGAGCATTTGTGCTTATTCCCTTAAGTGAAATAAACCCAAATCTATTTGTGCCAACTAACGATAAATGTGTTAAGGATATTCTTGATGAGGTACCTGCTCAAGAGAAAAAGGGAGTAAATGTATGGGTGCCAACCAATGGGGAAGAAGAATAAGAGCCTTCCGAAAACTAAAGGGCTATACTCAAGTACAGTTTGCTCAAAAGTTAGGTATGTCTGTTTCGGTTATCGGCGAAATAGAGAGAGGGACTAGAATACCAAGTACAGATGTTATTGATCAAATAGCGGATTTATTAAAAATTTCTAGAGAAGAGCTTAGTCCTAAGTAGATATAGTTGAGAGGACAACTTATGTGTCAATTTGGAGATATTACAATCAAATATAAAGTCGTTCTTACATAGGAAGCCCTTGAGATACTGCATTTAATCGAGATCCGTCTCCAATCAAAAAGATGGATATGCGTATCTGCAAACGAATTGCTCCATTGGTTTAGAAGGTTAAAAGTTAGGTGTAATGGAAATGAGAAAGCACACAGCTTAGTCTTAAAAAAGATAAAAGTAACTGGACAAATAAAAATGAAGCAGAAATCTTAGAAGACATCCTAGTTTAGATGGGTTAATGAGTTAGAAGCTAAAATAAAGGCCCTTAAATCGATAATTAAGGGTCGAACGTTGACACGCTGGTGCTCGTTTTCTATACTAATACTTGAACTAGATGCTGCCAGTGCTGTACTGGCAGTTTTTTAATACAATCTAAACTTACAAGTTACGTTCATTACATAGAACAAGATAAAAAGTGAAATTGGAGTGAGTGAGATGACAGAAGAGTTAAATGAACATATGCGAGTGAGAAGAGAAAAGCTTCAAGCATATAAAGAAAAAGGACTAGACCCTTTCGGTGGTAAGTTCGAACGTACAGGTGTAGCCGAAAAGTTAATAGAGAAATATGATTCATTTTCAAAAGAAGAGCTTGAAGAAAAAGCTATAGAAACAGTTGTTGCTGGAAGAATCATGACTAAGCGCGGAAAAGGAAAAGCTGGATTTGCTCACATTCAAGATTTAAGTGGTCAAATACAGTTATATGTGAGAAAAGATGCGGTTGGCGAAGATGCCTATGAAATATTTAATACTGCTGATATGGGAGATATTGTTGGTGTAACAGGTACTATATTTAAAACAAATGTAGGCGAACTATCTGTCAAAGCAAAGAATTTTGAAATGCTGACAAAGTCGCTTAGACCGTTACCTGAAAAGTTTCACGGTCTTAAAGATGTCGAGCAACGATATCGTCAACGTTATTTGGACTTGATTACGAACCCACAAAGTCGCGACACCTTCGTATCGAGAAGTAAAATTATTCAAGCGATGCGCCGTTATTTAGATAGTCAAGGATTTCTTGAAGTTGAAACCCCGATGATGCACGGGATTGCTGGTGGAGCTGCTGCACGTCCATTTACTACTCACCATAACGCACTTGATATTCCGCTATACATGCGTATAGCTATTGAATTACATTTAAAACGTTTAATCGTTGGCGGCTTAGAAAGTGTCTATGAAATAGGGCGAGTTTTCCGTAATGAAGGTGTTTCAACGCGGCATAACCCGGAATTCACGATGCTCGAGTTATACGAAGCGTATGCTGATTTCCATGACATCATGCGTTTAACAGAGAATCTAATTGCTCATATAGCACAAGAGGTGCTTGGCACTACAACGGTACCTTATGGAGATCATCAGGTGGAATTAAAGCCGGAGTGGACTAGATTGCACATGGTAGATGCAATTAAAGAGTATGTCGGTGTCGATTTCTGGAAGCAGATGAGTGATGAAGAAGCTAAATCACTTGCGCAAGAACATGGTGTAGCTATAAAACAAACAATGACATTTGGTCATATTGTTAATGAGTTCTTTGAACAAAAGGTGGAACACTTGTTAATCCAGCCTACTTTTATTTACGGTCATCCGGTTGAAATATCTCCACTTGCTAAGATGAATAAGGAAGATCAACGATTCACAGATCGGTTTGAGTTATTTATCGTTGGAAGAGAGTATGCTAATGCTTTCTCTGAGTTAAATGATCCTATTGATCAACGAGAACGTTTCGAAGCCCAAATGAAAGAAAAAGAACAAGGTAACGATGAGGCTCATGAAATGGATGACGATTACTTAGAGGCATTAGAATATGGAATGCCACCAACAGGGGGCTTAGGAATTGGTGTAGATCGTCTAGTTATGCTTTTAACTAACTCACCATCAATACGTGACGTGTTACTATTCCCACAGATGCGTAATCGTGATTAATAATCTAAATGCTTATGTATAGAAGAAGCCTGTTTTTATGAAGTGAATAGGTTATACTGATTTGCTTTATAGCGAACAGGCTTTTTTTATTAATGAAGAAAAGATAATTTCCATTATTTTCATCACATTATATACTTGATTTGGTGGAATAAGCGTGGTATATTATTAATCCGCGCTGCTGCTAGCAAGTAACGCTAGCAAGCGCAAAAAGTTAAACGAAAAAGTTGTTGACACTAACAACTCGCCGTGTTATATTAATAAGGTCGCTTTTGACAAGCGCAAATTGCTTTTATAAATAACTTTTTAAAAAAGTCATTGACAACTAAAATGTTGTGATGATACAATATAAAAGTTGTCCGTAAGAGAGCCGAGTTAAT
>NZ_JBJGXI010000064.1:0-24458 GCF_045635475.1 Radiobacillus sp. PE A8.2
ACCCCCGCATAGGGGGTATGTCGACGTTGGACGACAAGTCCGCTCTTAGTCGACTTTCCCTAAAATTTAAATCAATGATGACTTATCGTAAGGCGATTCGTGAAGTCGCGTAGTTTCTGGCGCTCGGAGCTAGACACGGGTACAAATTTATATACTTTCTTATCTATAATAGAAGGAGTGGAACAGATGGATCCCTTTCAAAATATGAATGACTGGAAAAAAAATATGGATACATTTTTCGGGCAAAACTTCTGGAAAGAGTTTGACGACGTACTAAAGCCCCCGCTACCACAAATCAACTTATATAAATATGATAATGAATTGGTCTGCTACGTTAATTTACCGGGCGTCCGTAATATTAATAAAGTTGACGTTTTTGTTGATTATGCAACGTTAGAGTTAAGAGGCATGATTGATATTAACCATTCCGGAGGTCAAGTGATAAAAGAAGAGATTTTACAAGGTGTGTTTGAAAGAAAGGTTGAGCTACCCTACCCGGTACGCCATGATAAAGTAGATGCTTCTTATCAATATGGCTTACTCGTATTACGATTACACCGCTTAGTCAAATCAGATGGTCAAAAGCATAGAACGGAGATTATCGATTTAGAAGAGCATTAATTTTTGAAAATGAGCAGGGTTTGTTTTTAGTTATCAACTTCGGGAGAGTTCCCCCGTTTGGGAAAGAGTGATTTTACAAGAAAATCACTCTCTATTAATACCTAAGCAGCCTTGCTCGTGATTTCTTTAAAGACTGGTTGTTTGGATTGTTTGATTGACAAAAAAACACCAATCGCGACTGGACATAATAACGCGCCATAAACATATTGACTGCCATAATTTGCAGCTATTAATCCCAAAATAGGTCCACTAATCACGACCGATCCTTGGTTACAGAGAATCCGGTAGCTCGCCATCCGCCCGTGGTAATTGCCATCTGTTGCAATTAATTGTACCGATTGCAATAAAATCCGAATCCATGTTGTACCAATCCCAACAAGAAAAGCACCAATGAATATAAAAGGAAGATAATCAGTCAGTATAAAAACAAGTAAACCCGCAAATACGATAAAAAACGATCGTATCGACAAATAGTTTTTATTTTTACTCCACCACCATGCCCCGAGCACACCTGCTAGGATCCCACCCAGCGAAATGGTAGCGTCTAGGAAGCCATAAACAGCCGCTTCTTGACCAAGATGTTCAACGGTATATACGGATAAAAAACCAATACTAGAATGAAAAACAAGCTGACCGATAAACATCGTACCAAATAAACTGTATAAAACTTGATTGTTTTTTAAATAATGAAACCCATCCACCAAATCAGAAAAAGCGCTATTTTTTGTAATCGTAGTTTTTATTGGCATAGTTGCTTTCACGAAAGCGAGCATGAGTACTGCTAAATATAATGAACAGGACACAACAAGAATGGAAACCCCTTCAGAAAATAAACCGATCATCACACCACCAAGGGATGCTCCAACGAGTCCACCCACTGTCGAAGCGGCACTAACCTTTGAATAAATCCGTGGCAGTTCTACTTTTTCAAAAACCTCCGCAATAAACGCTTGGATGGACGGTCTAAATAATGAACCCATAAGCTGGACAATCATATGAACCGCAAAAATAATTGCTGGTGTTACAAACTGGTATACAATCGAGATGTATAACAGTGTCATGGTAGTAGCCATTATCGCAATCGCACTAACAGCCAGCTTTTTACGATTAAAGCGATCTACTATTACTCCAAACACTAGATTTAGTAACAATCCAGGGATGAATCCCAAGCTAACTAAGACACCTGTTTGCAAAGGATCGTTCGTTAACTCAAAAAGCAACCATGAGATGACGACAAAATACATGGCCCGGCCAAATTCACATAAAAAATAGCCACTATGTAAGTTTAATTCTTTTTGATTTCTGTATTTTTTCCACATGTTGGTTGCTCCTTTTGATATTTCTCATTTTCCAGATTGTCAAAATCGTTTTTACCTAGTCGATTATTTCTCCGCTGTCCAAATGGTCCAGCAGTCCTTTTCTTCGATTACTCCATTATAGTCAGCTAATCGTTCGTCAATATATTGGGTTAATTGTGATAGCTCGAGGTCTGTTAGTTCATGCAAAATCGATTTCCCCGTCCTTTGCATAATTTCCATAAGCAACTGTTGTTTTGTTGGATATCGTTTTCTCGTTTCCCAGAGCTTCATGATTTGCACATTTTTAAAATCGGCTTCTTCAAGCTTTACTTTCACATCTGTTTCATGATGTCGTCGTTTCTGTTCGATCGCAGCTAATTGTGGAAACATTTCAAAAATATACCCCCGAATATGATTACTTCCACCTGGTAGCAAACAATCTGCTGGTGTTCGGTCCTGGATCAACAATACACCCTGATTATTTAAAATTCGATATGCTTCTAAAAAACTAGGAAGTAGGTCTTTGATATGGTGAATTAATGCCCTTTCTAACACATAATCGACACTATTTGATTCCATCCTCGTTTTCTCCGCCGTTCCTGATTGAAAGGAGATAGCTTTATAATGCTGGCAGTTTTCCCTCGCACCCTCAAGCATCGAGTGTGAGGAGTCAATTGCCGTTACATTCTCTACTCCTAAATCAATAAGAGCTTTTGAATAAATACCTCCACCGCATCCGATATCAGCCGCATTTTTTATGGTCCTTATATCGAGGATTTCCTTCATCCTGTTATGCCAGCTCGCATCAGCTTCTCTTGTCACATATGTCATTTTATTTTTGTTATCATGAAAATCCATATTTATGTCATCTCCCCATTTATTTCACTAAACAAAGTATATATAATGTAAGATGATAAGCATAATACTTATTTTCTATCAAGTTTGATAAGTAATATTTATAGATTGAGGCGAGTATATGAAAATAGATGACTATCAGTTATTGATTGCTTTAAAGGAAAGTGGCACGATTCGTGGTGCGTCAAGATCCTTGCTGATATCCCAGCCGGCTTTAAGCCAACGGTTAAAACAAATCGAGTCACAATGGAATGAACAAATTTTCATCCGTTCTCATAAACGGCTAATGGTTACTCCGGTTGGAGAGGAAATTTTGAGATTTGCAGAGAGGATTATAAAAGAGGAAGAACGGGCAAAGGAAAATATCTCAAGGATTTCAAAAAAAGTTAGCGGGACCCTTTCTTTAGGCGTATCTTCCGTAGTCGGACAATACGTGTTGCCAGCAGTTTTGCAAAGCTATGTATCCCAGTATCCTGAAGTAAAAATCCAGTTACAAATCGGTTTAAGCCAGTACATCCGAAACACCTCGGACAATTTTCACGTATCGATTATTCGTGGTGATAAATCAGCTAATCAGCACTGTACGCACCTATTTTCAGACCGCTTATATTTAGTAGATAAAAAGCGTTCTGATGCAACGGAGAATCAACGACCGCTAATAGAATTCAAGAGTGATCCTGGATTTCAACAGCTCGTGAATCAATGGTTTTTAGAACATAGCGATGTCAGCTTCTCACAATCGATACAAGTTGATCAAATAGAAACGTGCAAACAGTTAATGGCGCACGGTGTTGGCATGGCTGTATTACCCGAAATCGCATTACAAGATTTGAGCCGCGACCAGTTTTCATTCACACCACTAATCGTGGATGACAAGCATCTGGAACGCCATACATGGCTATGCGTCCCACAAATGGCCATGGATTTACCACAAGTACGCGCTTTTGTTGAAACGATCGGTGAGCGGAAGTTTTAAGTTGAAGTTAATGTTTGTTGTTGTGGCGGTGTGTTGGGATCTAGTGTGTCTTACTTTACTCTTGGGGAACTGCTGGGCATGGTGGTTTGGTGCAATAATCTCGAGTTGTGGTGCAATTATCCGGTGGTGTGGTGCAATAACTCGTCCGTATGGTGCAATTATCCCTTTTAGTGGTGCAATAATTCCAAACTGTGGTGCAATCGTCCCACCAGCGTCACCTTCTAATCTACAAAAATACCAATCTTGGAATCAGTTTCTGTTGATCTAGTATGTTTTCCTTCAGTTCGGGGGAACTCTTACTCGTTCAGCGATTGATCTAGTAAATCCTACTCCAGTTCAGGGCATCTCTTACTCGTTCAACGACTGATCTAGTATATCTTCCTCCAGTTCAGGGCTACTCTTACTCGTTCAGCTGCTGATCTAGTATATCTTCCTTCAGTTCGGGGGACTCTTACTCGTTCGGGACAACTCTTACTCGATCAACTCCCCAATATCGACGTTTGGTGCAATAATCTCGGCTTGTGGTGCAATTATCCGGTGGTGTGGTGCAATAACTCGTCCCTTTGGTGCAATTATCCCTCCAAACGGTGCAATAACTCGAAACTGTGGTGCAATCGCCCCACCAGACCCACCAGCGCCACTGTCCCCCACCATAATCACACCTCCCCAAACCCAAAAAGCTACAACCCACTCACTGGGTCATAGCTTCTCCCTAATCCAATCGATAAAAATTCACTGTATTCTCATACAATTGCTCATAAACTTGATTAACCGGCATTTTTTTAACTCAGCAATCTTCCCCACTGTGTCGTGCATCATTTTTGGATGAGTCATTTGATCGGCAAATGGTCCCTCAAACGGCCATGGTCCGTCAGTTTCGATCATCATTTGCGCCAACGGATACCTCGTAACCAATTGCTGTATCTCTGCTTCATACAGACAATCCGGCGTAATGGAAATAAAATAACCATTTTCCATCATCCGGTGCACGGTATTCACATCCCCTTTAAACCAATGAAAGTGTGCTCGCTTCACCCCATGCTTTTCTAACAGGTCGCACACAACCGGGGCATCCCCATATACAGCATGCAAAACAATCGGTTTGTCCAATCGAGCTGCCAACAGGATGAACTTTTCCAACAATTCTATATAACCGTCCATATTCAACTCAGGATTTTCCTGTCTTGAATAGTAAGGTAACCCGACTTCACCTACAGCTACCATTTTGTCCTGATGATCCTCAATAAAATTAAATAATTCATCGATCTGCTCAGCACTAGGTAACGGCTGTTCGGGATGATAGCCGAATGCCGGTTTTACACGAAAATCTTCCAAGCTAAGCCGAAGATTCTCTTTTGCAGAATCTAAATGATTGGAGACGCACAGTAGTGCTTCTACATGATCTTCTTCCAACTTATCCAATATGGCCCTTCGTTCATCATCCTTATACAAGTCCAAGTGAATGTGCGCATCAATTACCTTCATTGCAGTACACGCAACTCTCCGTATATTTCCTTCTTCCATTGTAAAAATTCTTCGGTTAACAGCAGCGATTCGTCACGCGGTCGCGCGAATGGAATTTTGAATTCCCGTTTAACAGATGCTGGATTGCTAGATAACACAATAATTCGATCTGATAAATAAATGGCCTCTTCGATATTATGTGTGACAAATAAAACTGAGCGTCGATTTGCTTCCCAAATGGAGAGTAGCCATCTTTGCATTTCTAATCTCGTAAATTCATCTAGTGCAGAAAACGGCTCATCAAGGCAAATAAACGATTGCGGGCTGAGTAAACTGCGGACAAAGGCAACTCTTTGCCTCATCCCCCCAGAAAGCTGATGCGGATACGCATGCTCATAGCCACTTAATCCCGCTTTTTCCAGCATAGCGAGCGCTTGCGCTTCATCAGTTTTTCCAGAGATCTCTGCTCCAAGCAGCACATTTTTTAGTACTGAACGCCACGGAAACAATGACGGACTTTGCGGTGTATAGCTGATCGAACCTCTTTTACCAGTAATTTTTTCGTCATCTAAATAAAATTCACCAGCATCAGGCACATACATGCCACCAATTAAATGGAACAACGTGCTTTTTCCACTACCGGACGGACCGAGCAAGGAGACAAATTCGCCATCTTCAACCGTAAAGGAAATGTTGTCTAATACGAGCTTGTTATCAAAGGATTTAGTAATTTTATCTACAACGAGTTGACTCATGATCGTTCCGCCTCTCCTTTTGGCCGCCACTTAATTAATAGCTTTTCTAGTCCAATAATTAGTGAGAAAAATACTAAACAAAGTGCCATAATGATTACAATTGCGACGAAAACACGATCCGTTCGAAACGAGGACGACGCTAGTGTCATGTAGACACCGATTCCTTGATTCGCTCCGAGCCATTCAGAAATAACCGCACCCATGACACTATATGTTGCCGATATTTTCAATCCGGAAAACAGTGACGGAAGCGCATGTGGTAATTCCAACTTAAAAAAGATTTGACGTTTTGTTGCACCAGCCATTTGCATATAGTGCATCAGTTCGTGACTCGTTTGTCTGAAACCTTCCATCGCTGACACCGCAATTGGGAAAAAACAAACAAGTGTAATGACAATAATTTTTGGCATCATACCGAAGCCAAACCAAATGACAAGTAAAGGAGCGAGCACAATAATCGGTATGTTTTGCGATAAAATCATCAATGGGTAAAACGCTTCTCTTACAGTAGGCATTAGGTGCAAAGCAACCGCAACAATGATCCCGACACTGCAGCCGATACTAAAGCCAATAACCGTTAACCGAATCGTAGACAAAATATGATGATTATAGTTAGACCAGCCTGCAATCCCCTCTTGCACAATTTCGGTTGGAGCAGGTAGTAGCCAAGATGGGATTTCAAACAGGCGACTACTCGCTTCCCATGTTATGAGTAAAAGGATGATGACCAATACTGGTCGCCATCCTTTTTTAAAAATCGTCCTCATCCTCTGTATTTCTCCGTTAGTTTATCCATCGATGCACCATCTGGTTTATACAGCACTTTTATTTGAGAAATAATGCTCGGGCTGCCAATCTCGACCATTTTTTGATTCATTTTCTCAACGATTGCCAGCAACTCTGACAACTCGCCCTCCATCGTTGTTTCTAGCGGGTGCACCTCATATTTGACGCCAGCTTCTTCAATTACTGCAATCGCCGCGTCCACATAAGGAATAACGTCCTCACCATTTTTTGTTTTCGGTATAATTTGGATACTTACTAGTGAATTTGCCATAAAATATCACCCCTTATTCTGGTAGAAATTCGTTTGTAAATGCATTTTCTACATCTAATTCTTCTTCTAACAACCCGTTATCATACATCCAGCTTGCATAGTTTTCCCATACCTCTTCTGTTTGAATGCCCCATTGTTCAGCATCATCTTGGTATTTTGGTGATAACCATTCTTGGCTTGCTTTTACTAACTCAGCATCTAAATCTGGAACAGCTGCAGTTAAAATATCCGCCGCTTCAGCTGGGTTATCAATGGCGTATTGATAGCCTTTCGATACAGCTGCCATAAATGCTTTTACCGTGTCTGGATCTTCTGCAATTTTATCTTCATTCGTAATAATGACAGGTGTGTAATAATCGAGCTTATCTGTATAATCTGTTAAGTAAAGCATATCTAACTCCATGTCACGAAGCTCTGCTTCTACTCCAGTCCATGCATAGTAAATCCATGCGAAATCAATATCGCCACGTTCTACTGCTGTGAAGAAATCACTGTTACCCATATTAACAATTTCTACTTCATCTACATTCGCATCTTCTTGTTTCATTAATGAATCAATTACCGCTTGTTCCACCGGTGCACCCCAGCCACCATATGTTTTGCCTTCAAAATCAGCTGGTGAAGTGATGCCTCTGTCTGCTGGTGCCGCAAATCCAGATGTATTATGTTGAATGATTGCACCAATCGAAACGATCGGAATATCCTGAACACGAGCTTCTGTTATACCTTCTTGTGCACCAATACCAAAATCCGCTTGCCCAGAAGCTACAACCTGGCTAGCTCCAGATTCTCCTGGTAAAACAATTTCTACATCTAAGCCTTGTTCTTCAAAATATCCTTTCTCTTGTGCTACATATAATCCAGTATGATTAGTATTTGGTGTCCAATCCAATACCATCGTAACTTCCGTTAATTCCGTCTGCTCCTGTTGACCATCATTTCCGTTGGATTCCTCAGTTTCTGCGTTACAGCCAGCAACTAGTGCCAGCGTGAGTAAAGCCAATAACCACTTCTTCAATGTTATTCCTCCCTAAGTATCTGTTTGATAAGCGTTGGTGCGCTGGAACATAAGCATTGGCTATGGCTAATCGGAATATTATCCGTACTTTTAACCAATCAAAAACGCCCTAGGTTATCCCTAGGGCGCATATTATAAACGTCAATGTTTGTCATATGTTCCCTACGCTGGTTTTAGCCAGATCAGGTTCTAAGGGTCTGCATCTTACGGATACGATCTCAACCGGCATCACCGGTCCCCCCACAATAAAAACTAGCTATTCAATTAATCTTACGCTTTCAATTATCTACTTTGACACAGTAGTGTAGTTTTTTCAAGTTATTTATTTCAATCAATCTATTATTCTTGTATGTAAAAAAAGAAAGCCTTGACCATCTCACCTGGTCAAAGCTTTTTTCGTTTATGCTAAAAATCCTAGATATGCAATAAAGACTACGAACAAGAACCACATAATTGGATGAATTTCTTTCGCTTTTCCTTTTACGATCATTGTTATTGGATAGAAGATAAAACCAACCGCAATACCAGTTGCAATGCTATAAGCAAGAGGCATCATAATAACCGTTAAGAACGCAGGAGCAGCAATTTCAAATTGATCCCACTCGATATCTTTAAGTGTCGAAGCCATCATGATTCCAACAATAATCAATGCAGGAGCAGTTACTTCTTCCGTAACAACGCTTAATAATGGTGAGAAGAACAATGCAAGCAGAAAGAATCCTGCTGTAAATACTGCTGTTAAACCGGAACGTCCACCTGCACTTACTCCTGTACCAGACTCAATGTAAGAAGTCGTTGTAGATGTACCTAATGTAGCACCAACAACAGTTGCAGCAGAGTCGGCAAACAATGCTTTTCCAGCTTTAGGAAGCTTGTTGTCTTTCATTAAACCTGCTTTTGTTGCAACCGCAACTAGTGTACCTGCAGTATCAAAGAAATCGACGAATAAGAACGTTAAAATAACACCGATCATTGGACCAGTAAATACATCACCGAAATGAAGGAAGGCTTGACCAAATGTTGGTGCAAGGCTTGGTGGAGCACTCCAAATTTCTGTCGGAAGTGGCACTAAGTTGAAAATCATCCCAACAATAGCTGTAATAACGATACCGTAGAATACTCCGCCTTTAATACCCAGTGCAAGGAAAATGACAGTAACAACAATACCTAAGATTGCAAGTGCTACAGGAGCAGAAGTTAAATCTCCTAAAGCAACCATTGTTGCATCATTGCCTACAACAATTCCTGCATTTTGAAAACCAATAAAAGCGATAAACAAACCAATCCCAGCACCAACAGCCATTTTTAGGCTTTGTGGAATTGCATTAATAATAATTTCACGAATACCTGAGATCGTAAGAACGATAAAAATAAGTCCAGAAACTAATACACCAGCTAGTGCTGTTTCCCAAGGCACACCATTACCAAGTACAACGGTGTAAGCAAAAAATGCGTTGAGTCCCATTCCAGGAGCCAAAGCGACCGGATATTTAGCAAGCAGGCCCATAATTAAAGAACCGACTGCTGCAGCAAGCGCTGTGGCTGTAAATACAGCACCCCAATCCATACCAGTTGCTCCATCTGCAGATAGTGTGTTCGGGTTAACAAATAAAATATAAGCCATAGATAAGAACGTAGTAAGACCGGCAACAAACTCTGTACGATAATTGGTGCCGAGCTCTTCAAACTGGAAAAACTTTTTCATGAATAATTTCCTCCCCATATTTCGCCATACAAAAAACACTCTTAGGGAAACCTAGAGTGCTACCACATGACTATTCAAGTAATTAACTAAAAGAAAAGAAAAATAGAATAATAGTGTAATTACCAGCGTAGTCAGACCATTTACGGTAGTCCGGTAGAAACTCATGGGCCATATCCCCAAAATTATACAGCGGTGTCTGTTTTTATTAAGCTAGTATTTATCATACTAAGGAAACAATAGCTAGTCAACTAAAAAACGAATATTTTCTTTATTATATTTTCTAACGTTCGTGTATAGACATCTAAGTACTCTGAACAAAAGGAAAGGATGCCTTCTAAACCCTTCGTGTTGTCCAAACATTACGAACAGGCCTAGTGAATCCTTTTTGTTTAAGCAGATACTTTATGCTTAAGTTATTTTGGCAACAAGAGCATATTTTTTCACTTAAATCCCACCTTTGTTTTATCAAGGTCTTGAACTGAGGATTGCACATTGATCCATCTGGCATTTTTTTCTTCAAAATAAGCCATCGATCTCTCGTTAGATTTAATATAAAGTGTAAAAAGCGATAGCCCATTATTAAATACAAACAAAGCGCCACACCTAGGTATACCTAGGCGTAGTGTTTCGCTGTCATTACTCCCACTCAATCGTCGCAGGTGGCTTACTCGTTACATCATACAGCACTCGATTAATATGCTCGACTTCGTTCACAATCCGCGTCGAGATTTTTTCTAATACGTCCCAAGGAATTCTCGCCCAATCTGACGTCATCCCATCGATCGAAGTTACAGCACGGATACCAATAGAATAATCATACGTCCGGGCATCACCCATGACACCAACACTTCGGATATCAGGTAAAACTGTGAAATACTGCCAAATGTCACGATCCAATCCAGCTTTTTTAATTTCATCGCGTAAAATAGCATCTGACTCACGGACAATTTCAAGTTTCTCTTCTGTCACTTCGCCAAGTACGCGGATGCCAAGACCAGGACCAGGGAACGGCTGTCTCCAGACGATTTCATCCGGAACACCAAGTTCAGTTCCTAGCTTCCTCACTTCATCCTTAAACAACGTATTTAACGGCTCAATCAATTCAAACTGCATATCCTCTGGTAAGCCGCCGACATTGTGGTGCGATTTAATCGTTTGTGCTGTCGCTGTTCCACTTTCAACAATGTCCGTATAAAGAGTTCCTTGCGCTAAATAATCAATATCCTTTAGCTTGTCCGCTTCATCATCGAACACATAAATAAATTCGTTTCCAATGATTTTTCTTTTTTGTTCTGGATCCGAGATTCCTTTAAGCTTTGTTAAAAATCTGTCCTTAGCATCAACTTTAATAATATTCATTTGGAACTCATCACGGAATGTTTCCATTACTGCGTCTGCTTCATTTTTACGTAGTAAGCCATGGTCAACGAAAATGCACGTTAACTGGTCTCCTATCGCTTTATGTATTAATGCAGCAACAACAGATGAATCGACACCGCCACTTAATGCACACAATACTTTTTTGTTACCAACCTTGTTTCTGATTTTTTCAATCTCTTCCTCAACAAAGTTTGCCATCGACCAATCACCTGTGCAATTACAGGCATCAAAAACGAATTGCTTCAACAGTTGATTTCCGTACTCCGTATTTCTTACCTCTGGATGGAACTGTACCCCGTACATCTTTTTCTGTTTATCACTCATCGCAGCAACTGGTGTCGATAAGCTAGTTGCATCTATCGAAAAACTTGCAGGCGGTTCAATAATTTTGTCACTATGACTCATCCAAACTGTTTGTATTGTTGGCGTATCATGAAATAATAGCGAATCCCCTGTTACATTAATGTCAGCTTTTCCATATTCCCTTTCTTTAGCACGACGCACTTCTCCACCAAAGTGATGTGTCATCAATTGCATTCCATAACAGATGCCTAAAACAGGAATATTCAAATCAAAAATTTCCTGATCACAGCGAAAGCTATTGTCATCATAGACGCTATTTGGTCCACCGGAAAGAATGATTCCAGTAGGATTCATCGCTTTGATTTCTTCCGCTGTCAACGTATGTGGGTGTAACTCACTAAAAACGCCAAACTCTCGGATTCTTCTCGTAATCAACTGGTTATATTGACTGCCAAAATCTAAAACTAAAATAAATTCATTGTGCATGGCTTTCAACTCCTTAGGATTATTTTAACCTATAGGCTTTTTTCAAAAGATTGTTGTTTTTCGCAAAATAGCTAAACTCCGTCGTAACGTAGTGCTCGTGATTTCCGCTCCAGGCAGTCGCTTTCCGCGGGCACGGCTTCAGCTAACTCAGAAGCAAAGAGCGCTTCTGAGTGGATCTTCAGCTCGCGCTTTTCCCGCTGGAGTCGACTGCCTGGAGCTCCAATCACCCGACGTAAAGAGCAATACAGTTATGAAGCGTAGTCCCTACACTTTGACTCCTGCGGGACTAGTGGCGTAAGTGAGACCCCGCAGAACGCAGTTCGAGGAGGCTCACTAGCACCCCGCGGAAAGCAAAGTGTAGGGACGGAGCGGTGCACATGTAAGATCAGTGAGCACCTATGCACTACGTCGGATTTTACTTCAAAGATGAAATAAAAAACACCAATCTTTACAAAAAGAGCCAACCTATAAAAAAACTGCCCTCCAAAAAACGGAAGGCAGAAATTATCACATACATGTACTGTACTGACTAACTCCTGCCTTCATAGTCGAGACGTTTACGGTGTCTCGGTAGAAACGCTCGAACCATATTTTCGAGTATATATGAAGGGATAAGTAGATTTATATCATTCTAACAAGGTGAGTATTGTCGGTCAATACAATGCTTGCTTAATTAAATTTTCCCATAATTCTGTTAGCTTCTTCCAATCTCCATGATCTAACTCATTACGGTAAAGCATGCGCTCATAATAATAAGTTATCCGAGACATATCAGATGTTTGGTAGAGACTATCGACTTGTCTAGCAAATTCGCGTAATGTTTGACCTTCTCTACGTATGTTACCTTTATGATTTAACACTTTTAACAAGTAATGATAGGCATGCTCGAAGCTCTCCGCACCTTCGTGTTTTTTATATTTACGCGAAAGAATTGTTGTCATCCATCTGTACCTTGTTATATATAAAACTACAGCAATTGCAATAAGGAAAGCAGTGACTGCGATTATACTCCATACGGGTACTTCAAAGGAATTGAGATTGGAACCACCGCCACCAGCCTCTTCCTCATCTATATCCTGTATATTTCCTTGATCTAACTCCTCTTCTTGCTCTTCTTCTAATTCCGGCGGCACTTCTGTGTCTGTTTCCTCTTCTTCTTCAAAGAAATCAATTGGATTGGAAAAACCTTGTGTTGGCTCAAATGGCACCCAGCCACTGTTCGGGAAATAAACCTCTACCCATGAATGAGCATTGGAGTTTTTCACTTCATATAAATTCATCCCTGGTGGTGTTTGAGCGTTTTGTACTAATTCACCAGAAGAAAATCCTTTTACCCAGCGCGTTGGAATATCCAATGAACGTAACAGTACTACCATTGATGTAGAAAAGTTGTCACAATAGCCGACTTTCGTTTCAAATAAAAACTGATCAACATAATCTTCACCCTCACCCGGAATGGCAACACCTGTTGTATCATATTCAAAGCCATTCAATCGAAAGTACCGTTCTACCGCTTTCACCTTATCATATCGTGTCGTTTCATCCGCTGTGATTTCCTCTGCCAATTCTCGTACACGGTCAGGTAAAGAAGCTGGTAGTTGCAAATATTGCCTTTCAACTTCTTCTGGATCTCCTTCACCAGATGCGATCAATTGATCAATTGAAAAGGACGGATAATCATAAGTAACTTGATAGTTATTTAGATTATTACCTGCACCTTCCCTCGTTTCAACTGTTATAGCTTCCGAGCCTTCATCTAGAAAGTATTGTGCTTCAAATTCCCCTTCTACACTACTAATTCCGTAAGGATAAACTAGTTTTGAAAAAAAGCCAGCTGGTCGAAAATTGATTTGAGCTTGCAGTTCTTCAGTAGCAACACCACCATGAAATGTTTCTAGACTAATCTGCCCATTCAATTGCTGCTGATAATTTTCAGGTGTAGACCGCTCCCAGCCTTTTCCCGTATAAATATCCTTTGTCTCAATACGCCAATAATGATTTTCTTGGGCGAGTGCTTGAAATACCTGTGTTTCGTCTTGGATAAAGGAGCCACCCAACCGCGAATCATCTTCTCCATAACCGACCTTTTGTACTCTTCCGCCTTCACCATTCATATTTAATGCCGTACTTTGAATGAATGGGACCGGATCTGGCCATTGTGGCTCTTGTTTTGGCGCAGCGAACCCAACAACTGTAGCAAATAACACCATTACAGACAATGGAATTAACCAGGCCGCTAACCGCTTTAAACTTGTTAGCGGGATAACTTCCTTGTCGAGCACCTTCGAAAAGCTGGAGACTCCCATCGCTACTAATGACACAATAAACGTGCGTACTATTGCTTGGTCCCCTTGATACATCGTAAACGTATCCAAAACAGTGACATAAATAAACGTAAGCAACACGAATAAAAAGATCCGTTTCGCAACAACAAACCAATAGTATAATAGATAGCTCATCAACCATAACAAGAACAAGAACAATAAACTTCTAAACAATGGTGTCATTTCGATCCATTGCTGTTGAATAATCATTTCTGCATTGTACTGCAGGTGCATGTTTAATAAAGAAAACCAAGGCTTACTAAACATCCGTTCAAAAATAAACAACCCGTCTATAATAAAGACGACTGCAGCCAGCTTTAACGGAAATGCTATCCACCATTTTGCATTTACTATTGAAAGAAAAAAGCAAAATCCAGTAAAGATCACGAAGATTGTTATATTCCCTGTATCAGAAATCGTCTCTAATGGTCTTAACCACTCCCAAAACAAAATAAATCCACAGAAATAAACCAATATCTGAAAAATGTGCTGAGGTTTAATGCCATTATTCATCACATGCTCACCTCAAATTTCTGTTGAATTAGCTGCTCCTCTGTTAGTACATGCACACTGATCTCACCAACAGACAGCTTCTTAATCATTAGATTATCCTCATTTGTGAACGATGCGGCTGGTTTTATGAGGTAAACAATGATTCGTCTACTTTTTTGTCTTACTTTGTCCAATGCATATCTCGTTTGTTCATCAAGATGCGTAACAATAATAATTGTAACAAGTCCCTGCGGCATCTTTTTCATCTCTGCCGTTAATAACTGTGAAAAAGGAAAACCGGCACTCGGCTGTACTGCTGCTAAAAATTGATTAATCCGTTCCTTTTTATTTGGATCATGATGGAATGGAAAGTAAATAGAATTGTTCGCTACAGAAATGAAACCAAGTTGATTAGATTTCTTACGCAACGCCTCAACTAACGAGGCACTTAGCTCAACTCCCGCTTCAAATGCTAATGGATTTAAATCGGTAAATTCAGTCGCATCTAGGACAATCAGAATGCTTGAACTTTTTTCTTGTTCAAACTCTTTTGTCATTACAGTATTCTTTCTCGCTGTGGTCTTCCAATCTATCCATGAAAATCTGTCACCAGGCATGTATTCTCGTACACCTGTTACAACATTCGTGTTACTCATGTTCACATTATAAGCAAGTGA
The DNA here is from genome assembly GCF_045635475.1 of Radiobacillus sp. PE A8.2. Taxonomy (NCBI): domain Bacteria; kingdom Bacillati; phylum Bacillota; class Bacilli; order Caryophanales; family Bacillaceae; genus Radiobacillus; species Radiobacillus sp. PE A8.2. The sequence goes on from NZ_JBJGXI010000064.1 coordinate 15,412, forward strand.
AGCTCCTTCATCGAAGCTACTTACTTTTTCTTTCATTACCATTTCACGTTTGTAAGGATACACTAAGATAAGATCAGAGACATTGTACACATGTTCTTTTCTTATAAACCCTAGAAAATCACCTGTTCGAATTCTAACATCACCTAAATAATGCTCGCCACGTGGTACTTGTCTTAAATGATACTTTAAGTGAAGCGAGCGCTTGAACCATGGCAAGACCAATTGCTTGATAATCTTACGTTCTGCCCAGAGGTCTGGTTGGTTCAAATGCTCATATTTTTTTCGTTTCGTATCTCTTTTGTTTAATGACTCTGGAACAATTTCCTCGACAATACAATAGGCAATTGGAAAGGCAAATTTCCGCTCAATGTGCAAGTCTACCACCACATCATCTCCAGCAGTTACAATATGATGAGACAAGTGTCGTGATATCTTCCAGTTAGAGATCGGGTAAAGCACTAGAAGGAGCATATAAGTTAATATAGGTAGAAATCCATAAAACAAAAACCAGCTTACAAAACCACCTTGAAACATAGCATAAGAATAAAAGATTCCAAACAGGATCAAAACCCCTATGAGCTTTGTTGTTATACTTAGTGAAGCTTTCATTAAGTATATTCCTTTCGAACCGGGATTGAGACTTTCTCCAATATTTCACCTATGATCATTTGCGCTGTAATGCCTTCAAATTTTGCTTCTGAATTTAGAATGAGACGGTGAGACAAGACAAATGGGGCTAAATATTTTACATCATCAGGTAACACATAATCACGGTCATGGATAAATGCGTATGCTTTAGCTGCTCGCATTAAAGCGATCGATCCACGCGGGCTTACTCCAAGGTAAACAGATTCATTTGCCCTAGTAGCGGTTACTAGATTTATAATATATTGTTGGATTGTTGTATCCATGAATACGTCCTTAACTTGCTTTTGAATAGCTACTAATTCATCTTTTGTCATTACAGCATCGATTGATTTTATCGGATGTTCCCTAGAAGTCTTGCCTAGCATCTCTAACTCTTCTTTTGGGGTAGGATAACCCATACTTAACTTAAGCAAGAAACGATCTAACTGTGCTTCTGGAAGTGGATAGGTTCCTTCATATTCAATCGGGTTTTGGGTTGCCATTACAAAGAACGGTTGGTTTAAAGGGATTGTTTTACCATCAACTGTTACGCTCTTCTCTTCCATTCCCTCTAATAATGAAGATTGTGTTTTGGGAGACGTTCTATTAATCTCATCTGCTAGCACTATATTTCCTAGAATTGGACCACCACGAAACTCAAATTGTAATTCTTTCGGATTGTATATAGATACACCTGTAACATCGGAAGGTAATAAATCAGGCGTAAACTGGATTCGTTTAAAATCACAATCCAATGACTTTGCCAGCGCCCGAACTAGCATCGTTTTGCCAACACCAGGAACATCTTCAATCAAAACATGCCCTTCGGCTAACATGGCTACTAAGCTTAATGTTGCTGGTTCGTCTTTTCCTACCATTACCTTATTGATATTCGATAGAACTTTACTAATCTTGGAGTTGAACAAAAAGGTTTGCTGCGTCATATAATTATATACTCCTCCCAATTATTTAAAGCGTAAAAACGCGAATTAACGTCTATCTTAACTATACTACAAAAGGGATAGTGCAATGCAAACGAAAAGAGTGAAAATTTAGGTAAAATAAGGAATTTATCTAAATTTCATATATTTTACGGTCACAACTACATTTTTGATAATTTTAGTTTAGAGAAAGATAGAGGTAGCCTTTCTCTAAACTAAAGTCAATTCCCAACACTACATTCCACTTCTCCATAGCATTCTCAAAAGTGTGGAAAGTGATTAATCCAACTATATGTGTTTGTGAACAACTAAAAATCAGTATTAGAGGTTGTTCACAAAGTCCCAATTAATCACAATGATTACTCAAGTAGCCTATCGACGTCGAATATTGGATTCGGCCGAAAAATCGGTCCTCTTTTTCTAGCTTTATCCAATATTCTCGATGCTAAAACGGAACTTTTTGAACAAATTGACTAAGTTAACCAATAATTATTTTTTCTTTCGGATAACGGAACGTATCCTTTGTTTCCTTTCCTCTTAGTAAAAATAGAAACGAGAATATTCCAATTCTACCTACAAACATTAAGAACATAATGTTGAGTTTTCCAAGCGTACTTAAGTCAGGTGTTAAACCCATTGATAACCCTGTCGTTCCAAATGCCGAACAAACTTCAAAGATGATATAGATAATCGGGGAAGTTTCCGTTATAGCTAAGAATATGATTGATGCCATTACCAACATGGTGGCAGTCGATATCACAATAAACGATCTTGTAATATCTTCTGAATCAATTTCTCTACCAAATACTTTAATGCTTGAATTGCCCTTCGCATAGTTGAAAATTGCTAACAGCATAATCGCAAATGTAGTTGTTCTTATTCCACCGCCGACACTACTTGGTGATGCCCCAATAAACATTAAGACAGAAGTAAGCAGCAAGGTTGGCATCGAGAACTCCCTAACATCCATCGTTGATAATCCACCACTTCTCGAAGTAACCGATTGGAACAAACTATAAAAAAAGGTTTCATGCCAAAGTTTGTCAGCAAAAAAATGATTTCGTTCTAGTAGGTAAATTAGGATAGCGCCGACAACGACAAGTCCCAAAAAGGTAACTGTCGTAAGTTTCGTAAAAAGGGAGAATCGATACTTTTCATGCGTATCCTTGTACATCCCTTTTAACAATTCCTGCACTTCTATTAATACTGGGAATCCAATTGCCCCTAACACAATTAAGATCATATTAATAAATTGAACAAAATAATCATCAGCAAATGGGATTAATGAACTCCCCGTAATATCAAAACCACCATTAGTGGTAGCACTTACAGCCCCAAAAAATCCATGAAGAAAGGCCTCCTGCCAGGTGTCGTAATAAGTAAGGAAATAGGTCCCTAATACGATTGTGCCGACAAATTCAATTGCGATAATAATCGTTAATATTGTTAACATTAAGCGAACTAATCCTGATAATGTTGTCCTGTTTTGATCAATTCGAATTAACTGCCGTTCACGAAGGCCAATTTTCTTTCCAAATAAAATATATATAAACGTCCCAAGTGTCATGACACCGATACCACCGAATTGCAGGACAATGGTGATGGCTATATAACCACCCGCATTAAAAGACTCTGCTATGGAAACAACTGATAAGCCTGTAACACTAATCGCACTAATGGCCGTAAATAAAATATCAATAAACGATAAATTTATTCCTTGGCGGTGGAATAATGGAATACTTAATAAAAGCGTGGAAAAACCGACTGCAAGTACATAAAATAAAACGACCAGGTGAATCGTCGATAATTGTTTAGATAATTTAAAATGCCTAGTAAATAATTGCATAATGGGACCCCTTGTATGATATCTTAAACTATTGTTAAGTTTATCATGAATATGTCCGATTTAAACTATTTTATTACAAAATGGAAGCACCAGCTTTCTGGTAGGTTTCCCTTATATGCAAAAAGGTACCTATCAGATCATCAGTCTGATAGGTATTTTTGTTATTTCAAGTACGCCTTAAGCATCCAATTATGTTTTTCTAAACTAGCCTTTATTTCGGTAAACATGTCCGCTGTTACGTCATCTTCATTTTTCTCTGCTAATTCAATCGTTTCTTTTGCTTCTTGAATCATGATTGAAAAGTCTTCCGTTACGGAACGTACCATGTCTTCTGGCTTTTCATTTCCTAACGCCTCGTTAAGAGACGCTGCATCTAGATACGCTTTTAAAGTAGCAATTGGGTTTGCCTCAATTGTTAGTATCCGTTCTGCAATTTCATCAATATTAACAGCCGCTTCATCATACAATTCCTCAAATTTTTCGTGGAGGCTGAAAAATAATGATCCACTCACAAACCAATGATAGTTATGAAGCTTTGTGTATAGAATATTCCAATTTGCCAGCTGCTTATTTAATTTCTTGACGAGTTGACGATGTGCTAAAACACTATCTTCATGTAATACCTCTTGATTTTTTGCCATTAAGAACTCCTCCTTTATTATCTACCAATAGAATAACATAAATTATAATTTATATCAATTTATAATAATTATAATTTAATAATTTATATCCATTCTGTTTAATAGTAATAAAAAAGGGGAGATATTTCTGTGATTGATATCACATATTCCCCAAAAAGTGCCGGGTACCCGCTTAGCAACGTACGGACTGGGAACGAGATTCCTGGCGGTCCGAAAACAATTGCATTACTCCTGTACGGAGGTGAAGGAAATCTCGCTAGTTGCTGGGGAGCTAGACACCCTAGAATTCTATACTTATGGCCCTGAGGGGTCTTTTAGTCGATTGCGTTCCGTAGCACCTTTCGCCAGATTATGATAATTAATTTACGAACAAAAGCGCAGAGCGCCGGTTAGCGACGTACGGACTGGGACTGCGATTACTCGCCCCACCGAAAACATTTGGACTGAACCGTAGGACCAGAGTAGGCTTCGAAGCTTTACCTCGCACGAAGAAAATTGTTCTATATTTTCGAGGAGATAAAGGAAACACGGTGAACGAAGTGAACCGATGTTGACTTATCGTGTCATGAGGTGAGGGGAAGTCTCGCTAGTCGCTGGCGCTCGGAGCTGGCAGTGCTAATGCTTAACGTTATCCACATTTAGTATATTTTATAATTTCCTGCAACCAAAAAATTAGATGTGTTGGTTCACACTACTGTTTTCTTACGATCATTTTGCAATTTTAGAAATATAGGCATAGGCATACTTCGTCCACCATAGCAAAAGAGTTGACAGCACGAGATAAACGATTGTATAAATCCAAAATGGAATTTCAACCACGAGTATACCGAAGTAATACAATGGTAAATCAACTCCATATACCAAAATAGGTGCAAGTATGCGCCAACGAAGTTTTTGAAAAAGTACAATACCTAAAGTGAAAATAAGACCTTTGATCATGCCGATAATCGCTAAAACAAAAATGTCGTCACGGTAAACATCTTCAAAGAATCCAATCTCATAATGGCGTATCGTAGCAACGGACATTATGAACATAACGGTACCAGCAAGACTCCATGCTTGCATCCACAATGATAGAAAATGTGCCCATTTAGCACCTGATTGAAGAACGCGCATCCAAAATTTAGTTAATGAAAAGAAAATCAATACGGCAAGGAACGTATATTCCTTCCTCCACCAGTTCGTATAATATATATGTAGCCACTCAAATAATCCCGATACACCTACCAACGTTACCGCAAAAAATATAGCCCAGCGTAATCGAAGTTGATAAACTGCAAATACCACCCCTAAAGCAGGGATGACAAATAGATTTGAGACAATTGCCCCTAATGTATGATCATAGTATGGTACAGAAAGCACTTCTGGAATATAAACGTAACTGTTTCCAATAATCATGACAAAAAACTCTGCTACATAAACCATTCCTGAGAAAGACAGGAATAGAACAATAATACCAAAGTGGCGTTCTTTAACAATTACCGTAATCAATATTGCTATACTTATAATAGTAAGAATCAAATAAGGAATATAGTTAGGCATTAGATAAACTCCATTTTTTATTATCATCCCAATGAGCTTCTATAATATGCATCTAATACATACTGCTTTATTTAATTAGTCATTATTCGGTGAATCAACTCACACTCACAGATTTCGATGGAGCATCTTTTAAAACACAAAAGAACTTTTCCTGCTTTTCAGACTACTGCCTTACTATACCGAGAAAGCTCTTACATTAACTCCACAGGCGTAGATTATACTGTTCGGTCCGGACTTCGACCTACAGTTCACATGCATCTTAGTATGTAATTAATAAATTATGTACTTCTTCCAACCCACGGTTTAGGATGTTTCATGCTGCATTAACAAGCTTAAAATTGGCTCAATTGACTGATTGACAGTTTTGAGACAGAGGAGATTTTGGATTTTATTCCGGTTAAAAGGAAGAGGATTACGAGTGGAACCTGCTATCCGTCATAATTAGTTAAGTAGCGACTGAAATTTACCCACAGATTTTAATGAGGCTTCTCAAAAATTCATTGAACTAATGAGAAGCCTCGATTATTAGATTTTCTGTTGTAGTAATATCTAAATCTACTCATTCATTTAATATTTGTCGATAATCTTATCTGGATTGAGAATACATTTTGGATCTAATGATTTTTTTATCATTGCCATCACATTGTATGCCTCTCCGTGTTCGAGTCTTTGGTATTTTTTCTTCCCAACTCCTACACCATGTTCCCCTGTACACGTTCCTCCTCGAGACAATGCATATTCAACAATATGCTGATTAAATTCCACAGCCCTGCGAACATCTTCCTCATCCTCTTTATCTATCATAATTAATGCATGGTAATTTCCATCACCAACATGACCTAACAATGCACCATCTATTCCTGATTTTTCTAATGCTGCTCTTGCATTAATAATGGCTCCCGCTAATTCTGACATCGGAACACAAACATCTGTCACCATCATTTGTTTACTTGGTGCTCCGTGAGTGAATGCATAGGCTAAAGTGTGTCTCGCGTCCCACAGCTCTGCAACTGCTTTTGAATCTGTTTCAAAAATGATTTCCTGACAACCTTGATCCGTCACTAGCTCTTGCGTAAATTCAACATCCTCTTTTAGTCCCGCTTCATTTCCATGAAACTCTAAGAACAAAGTAGGACTCTCAGGATATGCTGTCCCTTTAAAGTCATTTACTTGTTTAATTGACCTTGCATCCACTAACTCACAGCGGGCTACAGGTATCCCAGCCTGAAGAATGGAATTTACTGCACTCACCACTTCCTCAATCGTTGGAAATACTGCCCTTGCAGCAAGTGAATGCTCTGGAATTCCGTAAACTTTTATTGTTAATTCTGTAAATATCCCGAGTGTCCCTTCTGACCCAACAAATAAAGAATTCAAGTGATATCCTGACGATGACTTTGCCGCTCTACCGCCCGAATGAATAATCGAGCCATCCGCCAACACTACCTCTAGATCTCTTACTTGGTCTCGCATAATTCCATATCTAACTGAGGTCGTACCACTTGCATTGGTAGCGGCCATCCCACCAAGAGTAGCATCGGCACCAGGATCAACCGGAAAGAACAACCCATATTTTTTTAACTCTTTATTCAATTGGGTTCTAGTAACCCCAGGCTGTACTTTTATTAAAAAGTCTTTTTCATTCACTTCAAGTACTTTATTCATAAGTGATAAATCAATCGTTATGCCACCTTCATATGGAATCACATGCCCCTCTAGGCTCGTACCGAGTCCAAAAGGGATTACGGGGACTTCATATTTGTTAGCAATTTTCATCGCTTTACTAACCTCTAAAGTATTTATGGGGAATACAACGATATGCGGTAATGATGTTTCATGATATGATTCATCTTTACTATGTTGTGTTAATACTGTTTCATTTGTAGTAATACGGTCACTTGGGAATATTTCTTCTAGGTCTTTCTTGTAGTCCACTGTTCATTCCTCCAGTAATAGTTGTTCCCTTTTCCAAAAAACTGTTATGCTTTCATTATTCTCTCCATAACCAGCGCAGTGTGTCTGGAAATATAGCAGCCCCGTGTTTTAGCGAATGGCCACCTTCTCCAACAATGAATTTGTAGTCGTATCTCCTGTACTCCAGCGCAGAGGCCATATCTTGATTCGCTATTAACCAATTTCCAAATACAACATTAAGATCATTTTCACCCGATTGTAAAAATACTCTGATCGGCTTCGCTGCTACTCTACGCACGATAGAAGGGTAGTTATTTCCACCTCGGATATTAACAAAGCTTCCACAGTGGCTAACTACTTTTCTAAAATAATCTGGGTGATGCCACGCTACATTAAACGCACATATACCTCCTGAGCTAATTCCACAAATTCCTCTAGCCTCAGGGTCCGTTGTGATGATATATTCTTTTTCCACTTCCGGAATTAATTCCTCGACCAAGAATGTAGCATACCTGTCATCTAATGCGTCATACTCTAGGTTACGGTTGTCCGTTCCGCCCCATAATGGTAAGCCAGGACCTTTATCCCCTGGGTTTACAAATATACCAATCGTCACCGGAAGTTCACCTTTATGAATTAAATTATCAAATACAGTTGGGACATTTGCCTCAGGACTTACATACATCGCTCCGTCTTGGAACACCATTACGTTTGCTGGTTGAGTCCCGTCATATTGCTTCGGGACGTATACCCAATACTTTCTCTCCGTACCCGGATAAATTTTGCTGTTTGAAAACGTATATTTCGTGACAGACCCTTGTGGTACACCTTCCTGAACCAATGATTCTGAGCTAAGTTGATACGGTTCTTCTGCCGTTCTGCTCATCGAATGTACCTTTATATCACGCTCTGATACACCCAATTCTGCATTTGCATCGAATTGTGGAAGGAAACTTTTTAAAAAGTAAGACATATATAAATTCCTCCTATTTTTTAAAACAAGTAAGTAAGCCCTTTCATTATTTTCAACCGATACTACTTGATAAATTACCTGGTCTTTTAATACTGCTGCGCATTTTTACACCATCAAATTCAATATTAGAAATACTAGTATGTGTATCACCTGTTAAGTATTGATCAAAGAAGGAAATATGGCACTGCGTTAACGCCTCTCTTACCATATTCATATCTCTATTTCCTATTAATTTTAACAATTTTAATTGCCGTGCAAAATAAATATAATCCGTAAAATCTAAATGCTCCGTATCTGAAATAGTGATGAGGTACGCATCTTCGGAATTGTTGAGGAATGTAGTCCTTGCAAGGTATTCAATAATATTACTGCCAATCACCATGAAAGGCTTGTTCAAATCCTTGTCCCAATAATCCCCATACGTTGGCGCATCTATATTGACTCCACAAATAAATCTCGGATCATCTAAACATACTTGACTGGCCGCACATCCACCATAGGAATGCCCTGTAATACCAATACCCGCCTGTAAGTCCATCTTTCCTTCTAGCAGGGATTGAATA
>NZ_JBJGXI010000065.1:0-24447 GCF_045635475.1 Radiobacillus sp. PE A8.2
AGACCACAAAAAAAGCGCCCGAACGATATCTCATCATCCAGGCGTCTAACACGATCTTAATTTAATTTCGAAAAAGCGACTCTTGCTGCTTCAATCGTTTTATCAATATCGGCTTCTGTATGTGCTGCAGATAAGAACAGTCCTTCGAATTGAGAAGGTGGCAGGAAAATGCCTTCTTCAATCATAGAGCGATAATAGCTAGCAAAGTGTTCTAAGTTTGATGATTGTGCCGTTTCAAAGTTAATCACTTCTTGATCTGTGAAGAAGCATCCGACCATAGAACCGGCACGATTGACTTGAAGTGGAATGTTATACTCAGCAGCAGCTTGCTTGTACCCTTCTACTAATCGGTCAACAAGCTTACTAATACGGTCATATGCTTGCTTGTCCATCGCCACTAATGTTTCATATCCTGCTGTCATCGCTAACGGATTTCCTGATAACGTTCCAGCTTGATAAATATCACCAACAGGTGCGATTCGTTCCATGATTTCTCGTTTACCACCGTACGCTCCAACAGGAAGCCCACCACCGATAACTTTACCTAAACAAGTTAAATCAGGTGTAACACCGAAATATCCTTGTGCACAATGATAGTCTACACGAAATCCAGTCATTACTTCATCAAAGATTAACAACGTTCCATTCGCTTCTGTTATGTCTCGAAGCTTTTGGAGGAAGTTATCCTTTGGTGGTACAACACCCATGTTACCTGATACTGGCTCGACAATGACCGCTGCCAAGTCATCACCAAATTGCTCAAAAGCATAGCGCACTGCTTCGACGTCATTGTAAGGCACTGTAATCGTATTTTGTGCAATTGACTGAGGAACACCAGGGCTATCCGGTAATCCTAGCGTAGCGACCCCTGAACCAGCTTTAATAAGCAATGAATCACCATGGCCATGATAGTTACCTTCAAATTTCAAGATTTTATCTCGACCAGTATATCCTCGAGCTAACCGTAGCGCACTCATGGTTGCTTCCGTACCAGAGTTAACCATCCGCACCATTTCCACTGATGGAACGCGATCAATGACTAATTTAGCAAGTTTATTCTCGATCTCGGTTGGGGCACCAAAACTCGTGCCATTTTCCGTTACTTCTTTCAGCTTGGCAACTACACGGTCATCGGCATGTCCTAAGATTAACGGTCCCCAGCTAAGTACATAATCGATATACGTATTGCCGTCCACATCCGTAATTTTTGAGCCCTTACCACGCTCCATAAAAATTGGGTTCATTCCAACTGATTTGAATGCACGAACAGGTGAGTTCACACCTCCTGGCAATAAATCAACAGCTTCTTTGTAAGCATTGACGGAGTTCGTAAATGATTTCACACGTAACACCCTTTCTATTATTTATTCTTCCAACCATTTAGCTACATCTTTTGCAAAATACGTAATAATAATGTCTGCTCCAGCACGCTTCATCGATGTTAAACTTTCTAATACAATTTGCTTTTCATCAATCCATCCGTTTTGTGCTGCTGCTTTTACCATCGCATATTCCCCACTAACATTGTATGCGACGACAGGAACGTTCACATTATTCTTTACATCTCGCATAATGTCCATGTAAGACAGTGCAGGCTTAACGATAACAAAATCGGCACCCTCTGCGATGTCTGATTCCGCTTCTCTTAATGCCTCCATTCGATTCGCCGGGTCCATTTGGTATGTTTTGCGGTCACCAAATTGTGGTGTACTGTCCGCAGCATCACGGAATGGACCGTAAAAGGCAGATGCGTACTTAACTGCATATGACATGATTGGTGTGTTAACAAATCCTGATTCATCTAAGCCTTTTCGAATCGCTGAAACAAACCCATCCATCATATTTGATGGCGCAATAATATCTGCTCCTGCCTGCGCTTGACTAATTGCCGTTTGAACGTGGAGCTCTAGGGATTGATCATTGTCTACATCACCATCATGAATGATTCCACAATGACCGTGTGATGTGTATTCACATAGACATGTATCAGCAATCGTAATCAGTTCAGGTACATCGCGTTTGATTTGACGCAACGCCTCTTGCACGATTCCTGTTTCACAATACGCTTGTGTACCAATTTCATCCTTCTCTTTTGGTATCCCGAATAAAAGCACGGAACGGATTCCTAAGCGTACTAATTGATTCATTTCTTCTGTTAAATGATCAAGTGATACTTGAAAAACTCCTGGCATCGAGGAAACTTCTTTTTTCACATCTGTACCTTCAACAACAAAAATCGGATAAACCAAATCATCTTTTGTTAGTTTCGTTTCTCTTACTAATGCTCGCATATTCACAGAACTTCTTAGTCTACGGTGGCGATTAAATAATTTATCAGACATGTTAATTCATCCTTTCGTCTTGAAATGATCATGTAATGTTTCAATCATTCCATCAATCGTAAATTCATCTGGAACGCGAAGTTGCTTAAACCCAGCTTGCGTTGCTTTATCTTTTGTAGTCGTTCCGATACACAAACATAATTTTTGCTGCTTAATCACGTCAATATATGCAGGTATCGATGCGGTCATTTCCTCAAAAGCAGCAATCGTAGATGGACTCGTAAACGTATATACATCAATCATTCCAGTTTTTATGTAATCGGTTAATTGAACGGTAGTTATTTCGTTGATTAGCGTATCATACATAATCAGTTTACGAAAAAAAACGCGCGCTTGCTTTAATTGATCGGGTATCTCATTTCTGGATTTGTTACCGCACACTAATAGAATTGTTTGCTCAGATCCGTAGGTTTGCAAAAACTCGCTAACCATTTGTGAGCCTTGAAAGCTGTTTGGAATAAACGCCGCTTCATATCCATAGTGTTTCAACATTTGCTCGGTTTTTTTACCAACAACAGCGATATGTAAATGACTGAGCATCGCTTCCATTTGGACACGCTCGACGTGTTCAAAAAAAAACTTCACACCATTTGCACTCGTGAAAAACAGCCAGGAAAATGTATCTAATTGCTGTAGTAGTGCCGTATTTTTCTCAGAGTTACGTGCTTGAAAGATAAGAAGCGGTGCAACCAAAGGTATCGCACCTGCTTCCATTAATTTATCTGCAAACGCCTTTGATTGCTCTTTGCTTCTCGTTACAAGAATTCTTTTTCCAAAGAGACCAGCTGGCATTATTGATCTAACTCCTCTTTCGCCTGTTCAATAATAGCGGCGCCACCTTGATTTTTAATCAATCTGGAAGCCTCTTCCCCAACTGCTTCTGGGTCAGTACCACGAACGGTTTCCTTTAACACTGTTTTGCCATCACTCGTAGCAACCAATGCTGTCAAAACGACTTCTTCACCTTCTAAATAAGCATAGCCGCCAATTGGCACTTGACAGCCTCCCTCAAGTAAATGTAGGAATTTGCGCTCTGCTGTTACCGTTTTAGTCGTATAAGCGTCACTAATCGTGTGAAGCAAGTCAATTAATTCTTGATCTTCTTCCCTACATTCGATCGCTAGCGCACCTTGACCAACTGCAGGAACACATACGTCCGGCTCTAAATACTCCGTTACCATATCCATACTCCATCCCATACGTTTTAAGCCGGCAGCAGCAAGAATAATCGCATCGTAATCTTCTTCTTTCAACTTACGCAAGCGTGTTTCAATATTTCCGCGTATCCATTTAATCGATAGATCAGGGCGAACAGCAAGCACCTGTGCACCGCGTCTTAGACTACTTGTCCCAACAACTGCACCTGCTGATAAATCTTTCAGTAGTACGTGATCATTGGCGATGAACACATCACGATGATCTTCTCGTTCAGGAATTGTGGCAATCGTCAAACCGTCTGGCATTTCTGCTGGCATGTCCTTCATACTATGGACAGCCATATCAATTTCTTTGTCAAACATTGCTTGTTCAATCTCTTTCACGAACAAGCCTTTACCACCAACTTTAGACAAGGTTACGTCAAGGATTTGGTCTCCTTTTGTAGATATTTTTTTAACCTCAAACTCAAATGCGGCCCCAGCTTCTTTAAGTTTTTCTATTACCCATTCCGTTTGTTTTAAAGCTAAGTTACTTTTCCTTGAACCAATCGTGATTGTACGCATAATTTTCCTCCTGATTTGTATTAAAAGTGAAATGTAGAAAGGGAGCTAAATAAGAAAAAATTGACGAGTAAAAACAAAAAAGCACCCGTGTTATATAAAGAAATCGCACGGCCTTGATAACCGATCATGAGTCGAAGAAATAAATAGATGATATAGACTACCAAAACAAGTAAAGATCCAATTGTTTTTACATCATACCAATAAAAGGGTGTACCAGATTGATATGCCCAAGTAACACCGAGTACAATTGATAGCAATAAACTAGGTACTCCAATCGTCACCGTCTGAAAGGAAATTCGATCTAAACGTTCTAAATCACCTAAACGCTTCAGCCATGGATACCCTCGCTTGCTTTTTAATAAGTGGTACTGCAGCAAATACATAAGGGAGAGTATAAATGAAAGCGAAAAGAATCCATAAGATAATATGGCCAGTCCAATATGAATAATTAATATTTCTCCAATTAAAGGCGTACCTTGCTCCATTACAAATGAATCACCTATATAGGTTAGAAAATGCAAAAGCATGATGAAAAAACCTAATAAATTCGTAAAAAACACGAAAAAATCGACGTTAAACAATCGATTAATCGTTAGCGAAAGAGTAACGAGAATCCATGCATAAAAGTATAAGCCATCATATAAATTCAATACCATAGACGCGGATGATAAAAAATTTTGATACAATAAAAAAATGGTTTGAGCAAGCCAAACCACACTAAGTAACCAGAAAGCGATTTTATTCGCCTTCTGATTTTTTTGAACAAAATCAATAAAATATCCCACAACGCTAGCACTGTATATAATAAGAATAATTGCATGTAACCAATTCATTTCCAGCATAAAGGGAACCCTTTCCTCTTAATGAGTGGATGCGTTTTTTAGTGCAGGGAAGGATAATCCTCCACCTTTACTAAATTCTATTATTTTCTCTTCTACCTCGGTACGCATTTCCTCACGGACGGTTTCTTCAATACCGAAAATACGTATAAACATTTCTAATGCATGATCAGATTGTGGTTCACCAGCCATTTCTTTTGCCTGTAAGATTGGCTGTTTCAGCATTTGATTAATAATACTTTTCGTATGTTTGTTTAATACCTTTTTCTCACGCTCTGTAAGGTTTGGCATTTTTCGCTCAATGCTTTTCATTGTTTCAGCTTGGATCGCCAATGCTTGCTCTCTAAGTGCCGAAATGACAGGTACAACACCTAACGTTTGCACCCACTGTTTAAATAGAACGATTTCTTCTTCAATGAATAGTTCAATCGCTTCTGAAGCATGTTGTCTTGCTTCTAGGTTTGCATCAACGACTCCTTGAAGATCATCGATATCATATAAGAACACATTTTCTAGATCTCCCAAGGCCGGTTCTAGGTCTCTCGGTACAGCAATATCGACTAGGAACAGCGGACGTCCTTTACGTTGCTTATGAATTGGAGCGAGTACCTCCTTTGATAGCACGTAATTAGACGCTCCTGTAGAGCTAATTAAAATATCAGCTGCTAACAGTGCATCGGCTAATCCATCCATCGTTCTAGCTACACCATCTAATTGCGCGGCAATCGCTTCTGCTTTTTCTAGGGTACGATTAATAACCGTCACCTTTTTGACACCAGAACCTTTTAAATTCTTAGCTGCCAATTCACCCATTTTACCGGCACCTAAAATAACGACATGTTTGTTAGTTAAGTTACCGAAAATTTTCTTTGACAATTCTACAGCTGCATAACTAACAGATACAGCATGATCACTAATCTCTGTATCTTTATGGGCACGTTTAGCTAATGTGATTGCTTGTTTAAATAGTTCGTTAAACATCGTACCTGTTGTTTTATGCTGTTGCGCTAACAAAAACGCTTGCTTTACTTGTCCTAAGATTTGGGTCTCTCCAACAACCATCGAATCCAAACCAGAGGTAACACGAAATAGATGCTCTATGGCACCATCATTTTCAGAAATAGCTAGATGGCTGGTAAATTGCTCTTTTTCTATGCCAAACCATTCCGCTAAAAATTGTTTTATATAATATCGCCCTGTATGAAGTTGATCAACTACTGCATAAATTTCTGTACGATTACATGTAGATACGATCACATTTTCCAATACACTTTTCTGATTGTTTAACTGTTGCATTGCATCTGCAACCGCATCGTCAGCAAAAGTTAATTTCTCTCTAATTTCTACAGGAGCGGTCCGATAATTAATACCAACCACTAATATATGCACGTTTTACTACCCCCAACAAACATCTGACATGAACATACATGTCCAATTATAACATGTTATTTACCCTATATCTAAAAAAAGTGTGAACAGATAATGACACTATATGATAGGATATGAATTAGAATCTTTATATATTTACCTATGTACTTTATCATATCAACAAAATCCAATCAACTAATTAATACTAATTAATAATAATTATAATTTGGAGGGAATCATGAAAAAACAGAATGCTTTTATTGGCTACCTATTAGTTGGAATTGGTATTTACTTTTTATTAAGGCAGCTACAATTTCCGATTTTAACTAATTTCTATTCGTGGCCAACATTACTAATCATTATTGGTTTAGCCTTTCTATTACATAGTTATATTGCCAATGATTATAAGAATTTATTCCCTGGTGTAATTGTGCTCGGACTTGGCATCCATTTTCACGGGCTTAACCACTACGGCTTTTGGGTGGATCATTGGGGTGTATATCCATTTATTATAGCGATTGCTTTTTTACTACGTTTCCAAAAAACAAAGAATGGATTGGTCCCAGGCCTTATTCTTTTAGTAATATCCCTGTTTGCAATCTTTTCAACAAATAAACCATCATGGTTCCGCTGGGTCGACCAAGTAATCGGTGTTCTAGAGAATTTTTGGCCGGTAGTTCTAATCGTCTTGGGAGCATATTTACTATTCAGAAAAAAATAGCGCAAAGAAAGGACTAGTGAAAATGGTAAAGATTAAGGAGCCACATCAAAAATATTTTAATGTGATTGAAAATGAGCGTTTAAATATGGAGGACATCGATCCGAATACACATCTCATCAACTGTCAAATTTACAGCAGCGTTGACATCGATAAAATTGACGAAGTGAAATTTGAGCATTGTACATTTGATCATAACGATTTTTCAAGTGTAGAGTTATTAGACGTTATATTTATTCATTGTGATTTATCTAATGGTAAATTTGAAAAATCTGTTTTATATCGAGTCTTATTTGAAAAGTGCAAGCTAATTGGAGCGAGCTTTTTCTACTCCAGGTTAAAAGATGTTTTTTGGGACGATTGCTTTTTAAGCTACACAAATTTTTCAGAGGCAAACATAACGAATGTGAAATTTGAAGCCGGCATGCTGAACAGTAGTAGCTTTCAACAAGTCACATTTAAATCGTTGTTATTTAGGAATATAGATATTGATGAAATTGATTTAAGCGAAACAACTTTAAAAGGATTAGACCTTTCGCATGCAGAATTCAACCATATTAGAATCGATCGAATGCTTGCAGATGGACTTGTTATTAGACATGATCAAGCGTATAAACTGGTTTCTCACTTTGGAATCAAAGTTACCAATTAGTAAAACGAGCTTGACATCATGATGTCAAGCTCGTTTTTACTTATGATTATAAAAATTGACGCATTACACTCCATGCTTCTTCTTTGCCTTCACCGGTTTCTGAAGAAAATGGAATCACAATATCATCCATACTGAGATTCAAAGTTTGAATCGTCCGCTTTAGATGACTAGCACGTTTACTTTTCGAGATTTTGTCTAGTTTTGTTGCGACAACAATGACAGGTAATTCATGGAATTTAAGAAATTCATACATGCGCACGTCATCCGCGGATGGCTCATGACGAATATCAACGACTAAGGCTGTTGCTTTTAAATTCTCACGCTGACTAAAATACTCTTCAAGCATTTTTCCCCAAGCATCACGCTCTGTCTTCGAAACCTTCGCATACCCGTATCCCGGAACATCCACAAAATAAAACATTTCATTAATTTTATAAAAATTAAGGGTCTGTGTTTTACCTGGTTTGGATGACGTTCTTGCTAAGGCTTTACGGTTAATCATTTTATTAATAAATGATGATTTCCCTACATTAGACCTGCCAGCAAGCGCAATTTCTGGCAAATGGTCTGGTGGGTATTGCTTTTTTGAGACAGCGCTAATTACAATCTCTGCATTAGTTACTTTCATTTTTCTCCCCCGTTAACGCGTGCTTTAATACCTCGTCTAAATGTTTTACAGGTACAAACGTTAAATCATCTCGAACACTTGCTGGAATATCCTCTAAATCTTTTTCATTATCTGCTGGAATAATAATCTTGGTAATTCCTGCACGATGCGCACTTAACGATTTCTCTTTTAAGCCACCAATCGGAAGGACACGACCTCGTAATGTAATCTCACCGGTCATTCCTACTTCTTTCCGTACAGCGCGCCCTGTTAATGCAGACACTAGTGCAGTTGCCATCGTAATCCCTGCTGATGGACCATCCTTAGGTGTAGCACCTTCAGGAACATGAATATGAATATCATTCTTTTCATGAAACTCAGGATCAATGTTCAATTCCTTGGCACGGGAGCGAATATAACTGAACGCTGCTTGTGCTGATTCCTTCATCACATCACCAAGTTTACCTGTTAACGTTAGTTTGCCTTTACCCGGATATAGTGACACTTCTATCGATAACGTATCACCGCCTGCCGCAGTGTAAGCAAGCCCCGTTGCCGTACCAACCTGATCCTCTTCTTCCATTTTACCATAACGGAACTTCGGCTTACCTAATAAAGTTTCTAACTGTTTCTCGGTAATTACTACACGCTTTTTATCTTCAGAAACGATTATCTTTGCTGCTTTACGGCAGATCGAAGCAAGTTGTCGTTCCAAGCTTCTTACACCAGCTTCTCGAGTGTACATACGAATCAGTTTAACAAAAGCCTCATCCCGAAGTTGCATTTGACCTTTTTTCAGTCCATTTTCCTTCATTTGCTTTGGTAATAGATGTTCCTTAGCTATATGAAGCTTCTCTACTTCTGTATAGCCAGCAATCGATATGACTTCCATACGGTCTAATAACGGACCAGGAATTGTAGATAAATTATTTGCTGTAGCTACAAACATAACACTGGAAAGGTCATAGTTTTCTTCAATAAAATGATCACTAAAATTGCTGTTTTGTTCCGGATCAAGCACCTCTAGCATTGCTGAAGACGGATCTCCTCTGAAATCACTTGCCATTTTATCAATTTCATCTAATAAAAAAATCGGATTGACAGTCTCCGCTTTCTTCATCCCTTGAATGATCCGTCCAGGCATTGCACCAACATAAGTACGACGATGACCACGAATTTCCGCTTCATCTCGGACACCACCTAAAGAAATACGAACAAATTTTCGGTTTATTGCCCGGGCAATCGAACGTGCTAATGACGTTTTCCCAACCCCTGGTGGACCAACTAAACAAAGAATCGGACCTTTAATCGTTTGCGTCAGCTTTTGAACAGCCAAATATTCTAAAACGCGTTCTTTTACTTTTTCCAAACCATAATGGTCTTCATCTAACGTTTTTTCAGCATGATTAATGTCTAGATTATCCTTCGTTTCCTTCGTCCATGGTAAGGCAAGTAGCCAGTCAACATAATTACGAATAACAGAGCTTTCCGCAGAACTTTGCGGTACCTTTTCGTAACGATCAAGCTCTTTGTTTACAACTCCTAATATACGTTCAGGCAAATCGGCTTTTTCTACCTTTTCTCTCAGCTGTGCAACTTCACCAGATTTACCTTCTTTATCGCCTAATTCTTTTTGAATGGCTTTCATCTGTTCCCGTAAATAATATTCTTTTTGCGTTTTTTCCATCGATTTCTTGACGCGATGTCCAATCTTCTTTTCAAGATTTAAAATCTCTCGTTCATTGCTAATAAATTCAATTAATTGCTGTAATCGTTTTTTTACGTCTTCCGTTTCCAACAATTCTTGTTTGTCCTGTATTTTCAAGGACAAATGGGAAGTTATAATGTCTGCAAGTCGACTTGGTTCATCGATATCGGACACTGTCGCAAATGTTTCTTGACTAATTTTCTTTGATATTTTTATGTATTGTTCAAATTGACTTAATAACGACCGCATTAAGGCCTGTTCTTCGACCTTATCGCCGTGTACTTCTTCAAATTGCTGTACTTCAACGATGAATTGATCATCATCTTCTATAAATTGAACAATTTCTCCCCGCTGCATGCCTTCGACTAGTACTCGAATCGTGCCATTGGGTAGCTTTAACATTTGCTTCACTTTTGCTAATGTACCGACCCGGTAAATATCCTTTGCCTTTGGTTCATCAACAGCACTTTCCTTCTGTGCTGCTAAAAATATGTTGTGATCATCCATCATTGCTCTTTCCAAAGCATTTATAGATTTTTCTCTACCAACATCCAAGTGCAATACCATCGATGGGAAAACAAGAATACCTCTTAATGGAAGAAGTGGTAATTGAACTGTATTTGATTCTGCCATGTTATGCACCTCCGCTAATTAAACGTGCAATTACTCGTTTTTTAGACAACTTAGTCAACTACATCATACTTTTTTTGCTATTCGCATCATATAGCTGTATAACGTAATTATGAAATTGACACAACTTCCTAAAGTGTAATGAAAATTTCTACTATTGTAAAATTATAGGCTTACTAAACAGATTTGGAAGCCTTTGTGATTCGTTTGTTTTGCAATTGCTTCGCCTCCCCATAGCTACCTTCAACGGCATATGGAAGTGCTTCATGAAAAGTTTCCACTGGAATGATTTCAATTCCATCAATTTTATCACAAATCGACTGATAGTTATCCTTTGGAATGATTACACGTGATGCTCCCGCTTGCTTGGCCGCCCTGATTTTCGTTAATACACCACCGATTGGCTTTACTTCTCCGTGCAAACTGATTTCGCCTGTCATTGCTGTATCAAAGCGCACTGGCTTCTTTTGAATGCTGGAATAAATACCAACAGCCATTGCTAATCCAGCAGATGGACCATCAACAGGGATACCCCCTGGAAAATTGACATGGATGTCGTATTCATGTGCAGGTACGCCTAACGAACGCAATAATGTAATAACATTCTCTATCGACCCTCTGGCCATACTTTTACGTTTTATTGATTTGCTCTGGGACCCAATCGTTTCTTCCTCGGCAATTCCGGTAATCGAAATTTTGCCATTGGAATTGGTCGGTAAGATCATGAATTCAATCTCTAACAAGAAACCCGTACTTGGACCAGAAACAGCTAAACCATTTACTTTACCAACTCGATTTATTGGTGTTACTTTCGGTTTCACTCTCGGCGTTAGTCTGCTGGAGTCTACTACCCATTCCATGTCCGACTGTGAAATTTCTTCGCGCAAATCTTTTTTCGCAAGGCTTGCAGCAATTTGAATCATATTAACTGCTTCTCTTCCGTTGCGTGCATATTGAGATAGCACACGCAGTGCTGTTTCATCTATTTTACAGTTAATTTTGTCGCAGGCTCGTGTAGCAACCTCCATGATTTCCTCTGGCTCTAACTCTCGAAAGAATATCTCTAGACACCTGGAACGAATCGCGGGTGGAATTTCTTCAGGATTTCTCGTTGTTGCACCAATCATACGAAAATCAGCAGGAAGCCCCTTTCTAAATATCTGATGAATGTGTGCAGGGATGTTTTGGTTTTCTTCACTGTAATACGCACTTTCATAATGAACAGTACGATCTTCCAAAACTTTTAATAGTTTATTCATTTGAATCGGATGTAATTCACCGATCTCATCAATAAATAATACACCACCATGTGCATTAGATACAGCACCACGTTTGGGTTGAGGAATTCCAGCTTGTCCCATCGCACCAGCACCTTGGTAAATCGGATCATGTACAGAGCCGATCAAAGGATCCGCAACCCCTCGTTCATCGAATCGTGCAGTTGTGGCATCCAACTCGATGAACGGTGAAGTTGTACGAAACGGTGAATTTGCATTTTTCTTTGCTTCTTCTAACACGATTCTGGCTGCGGCAGTTTTTCCAATCCCTGGTGGTCCATACACAATCACGTGCTGTGGATTAGCACTGCACAAAGCTGCTTTTAACGACTCAATACCATCTGACTGACCAATAATATCAGCCAGGTTACTTGGTCTGATTTTTTCCGATAAAGGGACAGAAAGAGAGACGGAGCGCATAGCTCGAAGTTTCTCCATCTCTTTTTTTGATTCCTTATCGATTGTATTTTTATTTGCTCGTTGGCTTCGTAACAAATTCCAGAAATAAATTCCAATTACGACGCCAAAAAACAACTGAATAATGACTACAATACTAACTAGATCCATTGGGGTCCCTCCAAAAAGTGATTTACTCGTTAGTATTGCCCCATTTTCTTTTCCTTAACCTACCTCTAACTACGGAAAATCCCTTGCTATGTAAAAAATAACAAGGGATTATCTAATACTGTTCACTTGTGAAATTAGTAATAAGAAAAGTGCAGAGCGCCGCTTAGAAACGTAGCGACTGGAGGGAATCGACTGAGATAAAGGAATCACGATGAGCTTGCGAATCGATGATGACTTATCGTAGGGCGATTCGTGAAGTCGCCTAGTTTCTGGCGCTCGGAACTAGACACATGCACAAAAATTCACACTTTCTATCTTATTAAAATTAAGCACTTTCTTTTGGTGATTGTTTATTTTCATCCTTAACTGTGCCATCCGTTAATACGAGTTTAGGTCTGCCATCTTCAAGTATAACGGTATCTTTCGTGATTACACATTTACTAATATCGTCTCTTGACGGTAACTCAAACATCACTTCAAGCATGATACTTTCAATAATCGAACGTAAGCCACGTGCACCAGTTTTCCGTTCAATTGCTTTTTTAGCAATTTCAACTAATGCTTCTTCTTCAAACTCAAGCTCAACATCATCCATTTGGAATAGCTTTTCATATTGTTTCACGAGTGCATTTTTAGGTTTTGTTAATATTTCTACTAACGCTGCTTCATCAAGTGGCTCTAAGCTTCCGATTACAGGAAGACGACCGATGAATTCAGGAATAAGTCCGAAACGCAATAAATCCTCCGGTAATACTTTTCCTAGCAGCTCACCTTTATCCATGTCTTTATTCATACCTTCTTCAGCACCGAAGCCAATTACTTTTTTACCTAAGCGGCGTTTGATAATTTGTTCGACACCATCAAATGCCCCACCACAAATAAATAAGACGTTTGTCGTATCAATTTGGATGAATTCTTGATGTGGATGCTTTCTACCACCTTGAGGCGGCACACTAGCAACCGTACCTTCAAGAATTTTCAGTAATGCTTGCTGAACACCTTCACCAGAAACATCTCTTGTGATTGATGGGTTCTCTGATTTACGTGCAACTTTATCAATTTCATCAATATAAATAATACCTTTTTCTGCTTTTTCAACGTCATAATCAGCAGCTTGGATTAGTTTAAGAAGAATATTTTCTACGTCTTCCCCTACATAACCTGCTTCTGTTAATGATGTCGCGTCTGCGATCGCGAATGGTACATTTAAAATTCTTGCCAATGTTTGTGCCAATAATGTTTTACCACTACCTGTAGGTCCAATCATCGCAATATTACTTTTTGCTAATTCCACATCGTCTGAAGAACTTTTCGTAGAATTAATCCGCTTATAGTGATTATATACTGCTACAGATAAGCTTTTCTTCGCTTTTTGTTGACCAATTACATAGTCATCAAGAATTTCACAAATCTCTTGTGGCTTGGGTACGTCTTTGAATTCTACTTCTTCTTCGTTACCAAGCTCTTCCTCTACAATTTCCGTGCAAAGCTCAATACATTCATCACATATATAAACGCCTGGTCCAGCAACTAGCTTGCGAACTTGATCTTGGCTTTTGCCACAGAAGGAACACTTTAGTTGCCCTTTTTCTTCGTTAAATTTATACATTTAAATTCACCCCTAGAGTAAAAATCTCAACATGATATGAATTAAAAAAATCATACTCTAATGTTTTTTCTTTCTTTAGCTCATCATATCAGATTGGTTTCCGTTTACAAAGCAATATACTTTTTTACATGCTTTTTACGTACACTAAATAATGACTCCTATATATATGAGAGTCTTTCCAATTGAATCAAACTATAAACAGTATATATTTGCTATGTGTTATAAAAATAAAGGTACACCTAATTATGTAGAAAGTTTTAGAAAAGTCAAACGATATGTTATCAAGTATATGTAACTAGAGCATGTAATCATTCTTCTATTTGTCCATTAAATCAAGAAAATAATTATAAAACAAGGCACGATTTAATCGCGCCTTGTGATGTGTGTGGCTTTTCTTAACAAATGATGTCGTTTTTTAATTATTTAGTTTTGCTATTTTCGACAAGAAAATCAATAGCTTTTTTGAATTTCAAGTCGTCTTTAATTGCGTCTGCATTTCCGCCTAGCATTTGTAGAAGTTGTTCTACATCTGCTTGGTACATAGATGCCATTGTTTCCAATTCTTTATTGACATCTTCGTCGTTCACTTCAATATTTTCAAGTTCTACAATTGCTTCAAGAACAAGATTTGTTTTTACACGCTTACCTGCATCCTCTTTCATTTGTTCCTTCAATGCGTCTGCATCTTGACCAGAGAATTGGTAATACATGTCTAGAGTCATGCCTTGTTGTTGTAATCTTTGTTCAAACTCTCTTAGCATACGATCTTGTTCTGTAGCTACCATTGCATCCGGAATATCAACTTCAGCATTATCTGATGCTTGTGTAATTAATGCTTCACGTTTTTGGTTATCCGCATCCGTCGCTTTTTGGTTTACTAAGCGCTCTCTAATTTTCTTTTTCAGCTCATCCAATGTTTCTACTTCTTCATCGACATCTTTCGCGAATTCGTCATCTAATGCTGGAAGTTCTTTCGCTTTAATTTCTTGAATTGTAACTTTAAATGTGGCTTCTTTACCAGCTAAATTTTCTGCATGATATTCTTCTGGGAAAGTTACTACGATATCATCTTCCGCACCAGTTTCTTTTCCAACTAGCTGTTCTTCAAATCCAGGAATGAATGAACCCGATCCGATTTCTAATGTGTGGTTTTCTGCTTTTCCGCCTTCAAACGCTTCACCATCTACGAAGCCTTCAAAATCGATAACAACAGTATCACCCTCTTCAACAGCACCTTCTTCTTTAACAACTAGTTCTGCTTGGTGCTCTTGCTGATGCTTTAATTCATGCTCCACATCTTCTTCTGTAACTTCTGTTTCTTCTTCTTCTACTTCTAAACCTTTATAGTCACCCAATTTAACTTCTGGTTTTACAGTAACCTTAGCAGTGACGATAAGGTTTTTACCTTTTTCGATTTGCTCAATATCAACTTCTGGCTGATCTACAGGAGAAATTCCTGTTTCATCAATTGCATCAGAATATACTTTTGGTAGAATGATATCAACCGCATCTTGATAAAGTGATTCTACTCCGAAACGTTGTTCAAACATTCCACGTGGCATTTTTCCTTTACGGAATCCAGGAACTTGAACTTGTTTTACAACTTTTTTAAATGCTTCATCTAAAGCTGCGTTAAAATCTGCTGCTTCTACTTCAATTGTTAGAAGTCCTTCATTACCTTCTTGTTTTTCCCATTTTGCTGTCATATTATTTCCCTCCAGAAATCTATAAATTCATTAAGTATTGTTTGACGTTCATTGGATGTATAATTAGTACATACTAAGGTGGAACGCAAAATGCAACCATCTTATTATAACATAATCCATATTGCTTTCAACATATTCAACGTGACAAAGTAGCTAGCACATGCTTCAAACTATTCATTAGAAATAGATATTGTTGATTAATCCTCTATAATTGCATAATATTGGGTTTCATAATCAAGGATGTGTTTTATGTATACATCTACTTGTTCTTGTTCTTGTTCTATATTGTAGTCCTCTTGCTTGACTGTTAATCCCAAATATTGATTTCCTAATTGCTTTAGCGCAATAGACAGTGGATACAATTCCTGATCACTTGGAAGTAGCGGATAACGTACGTAAACATAATGAAACAATAATTTTTCCATTAGCTCGAATAAAGACGGATTATTTTGTTCCACATCGACTAAAAAAGATAAAATTTGATTCGTTGCTGCATCCTGATATGGTGCTTTTATGTTAGCTGGATTAACGATAATCTTTTGGTCTAACTTATGTATCTCAATTGATTGATCTATCTGATTTTCTTGTAACAGTTGTGCAATGGCTGTTTTTACAACCGGATGGATGTGATTTTCCTTAAGTAAACGACTAAAAAGATTAAGTTGTGGCGTAATATTTGTATCTTTAAATTTTAAAATCGTTCGCCATTGTGCCGTTGCATCCCTTCGCTCTACTGCCTCTACTAATTTTTCTATGTATTGGTTTACATGTTCATGCTTAGCATCGACGTGCAGCTTTTTACTTATCTCATATAATTGCCATAACTGATTTTTTAATAAATCTGGAATACCACCTTCGTAAAAGACATCCTCCAAATAATCAATTAACTCATCATACTTGCTCATTTGAAATAGCATTGTACTGTACATATGTATGTATTCAAAATAATGTTCATCGTGCTTGTCAATTAAGTGTATGTATAATTCCTCTGCTTCCTCATACTTTCCAAGTTCCATTAAACATATAAGCTTGCCTATCAAAATTTCATGAGAATTAGCATCAAGGCTTAGTAACTCATCCAACTTCTCCAAAGCATCTTGATAACGCTTTTCTTTTAAAGCCTCCATGCTTTGCTTTTCCAATGTTGCTTTCCATTTAGGAAACATTACAATATTATTATTGTTTTTGCTCATATTCACCATTCCTAATTAATAACTTTCTCTCCATTTTTACTAGCTTACCCGTTTTATAGTAAGTAACAAACGTGATTTTCATTTCTTTCCTAAATAAGATATGCATGTATCAGATATTTACGGCATAAGAATGAAAGGGAAATACGTATCTTCAACTTCAATAGAAAATTTACATACATCTAGATTAACACACCTTCTGCTTTGGTGTGTTTTTCTTTTTAGGAGGATTTTTAAATGAATTACAAAAAATATGAAGTTACTTGTACATTTGAACAAACAAATAAAAGAAGCACACGTAAAATTCATGCACAATCACAGAAGCACTTAAAAGAACTTATGACGCACCGAGGATACGTTGGACCATTTGACATAAAGGTAATTCCATTCCGCCAAGTGAGCCATCAGCAACTGCATGATGCAGAACAACTAGGCATCTCCATACCTGGACAAGCAACCGTTGAAGATGCCGATGCCCTTATTAAAAGAAACACAGACGGCGATCGTGAACCGCACCCAGGTTTATACTCATTTGCATATGAACGAGGACTTTGCTTTTCACAGTACATCGGGGAACGCGCGCTATATAATCTCGTCTGGGAAAATCTAGATTTAAAAGCCAAAATTGAATTTTTCACTTATTCGATTTACCATTCAATTCATTTTGAATCTGCGGAACATTTGGATATCTCCCCTTACAAAGACTTGTTCGAATCGTTTGCAGAAGAAGCCATTAAAAACGATTTGTTTGTAAAGTCGATAAATGATTATTCTGGTGAGGATTTGACATGTTTTGAGATGTTATATCATGAACCTGACCTTAGCGGTAGTATTCTTTATACGTATGCTTATAAGAAAGCTTTAACGTTCTTAATCAGCAATTGTTTAGTTGAAAAAGAACCCAGGAAACGAACTGAACACATAAAGCTAGACAACAAAAATGAGAGCCAATCCAATCAATGGAATAACCCTATCGTAACGTTTTTTAGCAAAAAAGTTGTGATTATTACTTATACAGTTATTATGTCGCTATTCACCTTATTATTAGGCATTTATGATGGATTTGTCAGTTTTTTAATTTTTGGAGTAGTTACATTTGTATTGTTTAAGTTATTGACTAAGCAGCGAAAAGAATTGGTGAAGGGTAACGAGTTAGATACTGAAAGCTAGACATGAGAAAACCATTGTAAATATGGGGCTTCTAGTTTAATATCATGAATGAAAAGCGCAGCGTTTAGGCTTCTCTAACAAGAAGATTTAACATCACTAGCGTTACAACGAGTTTAGGGAGGATTTCTCATGCACAACTATTTACTTAGCCTTGTATTATTGGTTTCCGTTTTACTAATTATACCAACTAGTCTAGCTCTATTTATTATTTTTATCTATTATAAACAAGCTCGTCTGTTTATTCCTGCAGTAGCAATAGCGCTTTTTATAAGTGGCTGTGCTCCACAAGCACCGAACCAGGAAACGACTGAAATTAATCCAAATGTAGTCGAAGAAACGCAAGAAAATAGTTCGTCAGACGATGCTATTGTCGAAGAAAACGACACGAATGACTCTCAGGAAAACGATAGTCAAACTGAGCAAGAGCAGGATACTCCAGACAAAATAACTGCTACAGTTACACGGGTGATTGATGGTGACACCATCGAAATTAACATGAATGGCACAACTGAAATAGCTCGTTTGTTGCTGATCGATACACCTGAAACAGTCGCTCCTAATAAGCCTGTTGAACCATATGGACCAGAAGCGTCACAATTCGTAAAAGACACACTTACCGGCCAAGAGGTAGAAGTTAAAGTTGGCACAGAAGAACGTGATCATTACGGAAGACTGCTCACATATATTTTTATTGATGACGAAACAATACAGGAAAAATTACTAAGAAAAGGCTTGGCAAGGACGGCCTATCTTTATAACGATTTAACCATGCTCGATACTTTTCATCGCGCACAAGCAGAAGCCATTGATCAAGGAATTGGCATTTGGTCGATTCCAGGTTATGCACATAAAGATCATAATCACGGCTTTCATTATGAGGAAGATATTGACACCTCTCCAGAACCAACACCTCCTACAACTGATCAGAATGACACTAATTACAAAAACTGCACAGCAGCTAGAGATGCAGGTGTAACCCCGATTCATAATGGAGACCCTGGCTACGGGACACATTTGGATCGTGACGGCGACGGTATAGCATGTGAATAAGGGAATAGTAAAAAAGCAGCGAATTGCTGCTTTTTTATTTATATTTATTTCGTGGGAGGGAAAGTTAAAAATATTTACAAGAACACACGTTCTGTTTATAATAATAGGAAAGGTGGTGTTGCAGATGGATGAAGATTTAAAACAAACACTTTACGCTTACATCATTTTACCATTTGTGCATAAGCTGTTTAAACGAGACCTTTCATACTTTGAAACAGGTCCATTTCGTGTGAACAGACCGTATCTCGATAAATTAGACACCGCAATCGCATCCGTACAGGATGATTTAAATTCAATAAAACGAACACTTTATAACAAGCATCACATGAAGGTAAGATATTTAGGTAAGACAGGTAATTATCTGCGTTATGATTGGCAAACACCCAATGATTCTGGTGATGTACTACTAACACCTGATCAATTACGCGAGCTTACCAAAGATATGATGGGATTGTATTTGTTTGGCATGTTGGCGAGGCCAGTGGAGATTGGGGATAGGGCTTGGTATTGATGAGAAGGTAGGAGCAATACCTAAAACACGAGTTAGGGATGAAAACATGAAAGCGAAAGTAAACGCAAGCTTTCTTAAAACTCATGTTAAAAATGTTGCTATCTTTGCAAGGCAGTCATCAATTATCTCGTCAGGTGCTCGTCCAAGCACTCTGATTCTGCGTGCCCGCCAATCCATACTTTTAAGTTGATCTACTAAGATAACACCTGTAACAGGGGAACCATTCGCCACTGTTACCCCAGCAGCAGATAATTCAACCTCAAATGGATAACCCTTCTTCTGATTCGTGGTTGGGCAGATCAGTGCGAACCCCGTCGCTTCATTAAATGCTGCCGGCGAAAGGACGATTCCAGTCCTTCTTCCTGTTTGTTCATGACCAGCTTGCGGATTGAAATCTATTACAATCAAATCGCCTCGTCCTGGTATATTTGTAGCCATTAAATAATTTCATTCCCCTCTACGCCAAAATCAATGTCATCATGACGATTTTCCGGTGTAATTTTTGATAGGAGTTCTTCTAAAGAATATTTTTTTTTCTGATTTTTAGGAACTAATGTAATTTTATTATCATCCACTACAATCAACTCCATTTCTGAACCTTGTTGGATTGCAATACGTTCAGCTATATCTCTTGGTATGCGAACCGCAAGACTATTACCCCACTTTTGAACTGTGGTTGCCGATGTCATAGTTCCCACTCCTTTTTTCTCGTTACTATGTTTCCCATTCATTATAACACCATCCTTTTTCAGTGTATATACATAGTATATACGAATCAACACCAGAAGATACTTTTACTGTGATAAATAGGCTTACTGTTGCACGGTATCAAAGAGATGAAAATTCAGAGGATAAACTTACCGAGTGAGAGAACATTCGTTTTCAATCCGATCTTTTTAAAATTTTTAAAGCTGTATAGAAATGACATAGAATTATTCTGCACTTAACTTTATGGAACTTGCAGAAAAAATTTCACTCTAAACGTAATATAAAATTATTGAAGTGAGATAACCCAGCCTCATTATGCAGTTTTTACCAGATCGCCAACAGAAAAACAAAAAAGAACACCAACCACCTTGATACAAGGTGGTTGGTGTTCTTCGATTAGTGTCCCAGGAGAGATTCGAACTCCCGACCCACAGCTTAGAAGGCTGTTGCTCTATCCAGCTGAGCTACTGGGACAAAATAATGGAGCGGGTGAAGGGAATCGAACCCTCGACATCAGCTTGGAAGGCTGAGGTTTTACCACTAAACTACACCCGCACTTTTTATAAGTGGTGTTTCTTTTTGCTTTGTTCACGATCTTCATGTTCCTACATCTACTAGTCTTTTCTAAGATATTTATGCTTCGGAACAACTCGTAGCTTATTCGGTAATTAAGAGCCAAAATTTAACTATCTCTTTAACAGACAAGATTTATTATATAAATTATGACATCGTTTGTCAACACATTAATGAAAATTCTTAAAAAAAGATGCGACCTGCTTTTCACAGGTCGATTTATTTATTTTATCATAAAGAAGTTACATAAGTTAAGTCGTTAATTTTATTTCCGGAAAAATCGAAGAATTCGACGGTAATCTCTGCTTTTGTTTCCCATGATAGAATGGCGTATGTTCCCTCTGGTCGCACCCGTGGTAGGCGAATGCTTCCAGGATTGATAAATAATTTATTTTCTACGCGTTCTGCTCCTGCAATATGAGAATGGCCAAAGCAAATAACCTGTGCGTCTAACTCATCAGCACGGTATGACAGTGGCATAAGTGTTGATTTCACACGGAATAAGTGTCCATGGGTTACAAAAAATGTCAGATCTCCGACAGAGAAATCAACTTCATCAGGAAAGCGGGCATCCATGTCACAATTGCCTGCTACTTTCATAAAATCCTGTAGTCCCGGTGCATCCATTTCTAGCTCTGAATCTCCACAATGAATCATTTGATCAACTTTACCTACGTAACGTTGTCTAATAGTATTTACTTCTTGTGACCAGCCGTGGCTGTCACTCATAATTAGAACCTTTGGCAAAGATATTTCCCCCTTACATAAACTATATCTGCTGCTTTAACCAATCTTCTAGTTGAACGATTGCATTTTTCCGGTGGCTTATTTGATTTTTTTCTTCGGCGGTCAACTGTGCCATCGTTTGATCATAGCCATTCGGTATAAAGATTGGATCATAACCAAAACCATTGGTGCCTTCTGAATTCAGTCCTATTCGGCCCTCACACGTGCCTCTTTTTAACAATGTAGCATGGTTTGGCTGTGCAAGTGCTAATACACAAACAAACCTGGCTGTTCGTTCGGAATCAGGTACATCTGTTAACTCGGACAAAAGCTTTTCGTAGTTAGCAACATCATCCTTTTCTATACCTGCATAACGCGCAGAATAAACACCTGGTCTTCCTTCTAATGCATCAACCATTAAACCCGAGTCGTCTGCTAACACAGGAATTCCAAAAGAAGCGGCAATCGCTTCAGCTTTTATTGCTGCATTTTCTTCAAACGTATCGCCAGTTTCTTCAATATCTGGAATTGATTCATCTAAATCCAACAGTGAAGAAACTTCAATACCATATTTTGAAAACAGTACTTCAAAGTCCTTCATTTTTCCTTTATTTTTTGTTGCAATAATTAATTTGTTCATGATTTATTTACTGCCTTCCTTTTACTTTCAATCACATTTGCCCATTTTCCCAGCGCTTCACTTTGGAGTTCAAAAATGTTCGTTACACCTTCCTTGGCAAGCTCCAACATTTTTTGTAGTTGCTCCATAGAAAAGGTTGCTTCTTCCCCAGTTCCTTGAATTTCTACAAATTCACCTTTACCGGTCATCACAATGTTCATATCCACTAATGCCTTTGAATCTTCTTCATATTGTAGATCGAGAATTTCAGTTCCATCAGGTAAAATACCTACAGACGTAGCTCCGAGGAAATCAGTCACAGGTAACTCCTTGATTGCTTTATTTTCCACGAGCTTTCCGAATGCTAATACGACAGCTACATAAGCACCGGTTATTGCTGCTGTCCGGGTGCCGCCGTCCGCTTGGATAACATCGCAATCCACCCAAACTGTTCGTTCACCGATTCCTTCTAAGTTTACAACAGCTCGCAACGCTCTTCCGATTAATCGTTGGATTTCCATCGTCCGCCCAGAAACTTTCCCTTTGGATGATTCACGAATATTTCGTTTGTCTGTTGCTCTAGGCAGCATCGAATACTCAGCAGTAATCCAACCCTTACCTTCTCCGCGCATAAAAGGAGGAACGCGGTCTTCAATACTTGCATTACAAATGACTTTAGTATCTCCCACAGTAATAAGTACGGAACCCTCTGGATGTTTTATGTAGTTTGTTTCTATGTTAATTGGTCGTAGTTGATTGATTTGACGTTGATTTGGTCTCATCTTTCTTCCTCCTTTTAATTTTCCTCATTATCGTAACATATTTTCACCTAGATTAATAAGTCCATACACCGACAATTGTCTAAATACGAAAAAAAGAGCTGGTATTTTCCAGCTCTTTCCGTGATTCCTTAGTAACTTCCTGTTGGAACGAATGTATCTCTCGAAACCGGTTCGGAATAAGGTACACCACTCGAATTGAAAACTTGTTCATAATCACTGACAGAGACATCAACAGCTTCCACACCTGGCTGCTCTGTTAATGTTAATACTAACGTCTCCATAACCTCGTCCGAAATTGACGCTCTCTCTAAGTCGTTAAAGATATTTTCATTAAAAGTTAAAGATAAAACGCCTTCCGTAATCTCGGGCTGCTCGGCCAATTCTACACCGCTATTAAACACATTGTACAAATCAAGATTGTAAGCAGGTCCATTTACTAAGGCTTGTACTAACGATGCATACGTATTATCGGTATCCATCGCAACATGCTGGGTAACTGGCACAAAGTACATTTCTCCATCCTGTTGTGCAGGATAGTAAAGCGTAACCGCTTTACTATCCATAAAATCTACTGAATCGCTCTCGTAAATATTTATACCATTGACTCTTGAGTAGCCATCGTTCATAGGCGTGCCATTCACCGGCATTTCTTTTTGCTCATAACCGTTAATCCACAGCTTAATTTTATCAACATTATCAAACTGTGTTAACGTGTAGGTCATTGCCTGCAGAATTTTCAGTTCATCCTCTGGACGATATTCGGCAAACTCTTTGGATACATCAACAATTAGCGTTCCATCCTCTTCCAGATTGAGACCTATAATTTCTGTTCCTGCTGGAAGCACCGCTTCAAATCCTTCTGGCAATAATTCTGTAACCGGACCACCTTTTATCATGTATTCTAAACTTTGTTGTGCTACTTCTGTTGATTTTGGAAGCTCAATTGTTTGTGGTACAACCATTCCGTTTGCATCTAGTAAATATAATTGCCTCTGAACTGTTTCAGCTTCTGTGCCTTCTGCTTCTGTTTGATCTTCACTCGTTCCATCTTCACTTTCTGTGTCTTGACCCTCTGCATTCTGTTCATCTGTTCCAGTTTCAGTCTCTAGATCATCTGTATAACTGGCATCTTCAGGAGGTGTATCCATTTCTCCTGTAGTTTGTTCTCCTTGAAAAATACCACATCCGCTTAATAATAGGACTGTTAGGCTTAGTAAAACCGTATACATTAAAAGCGCTCGTATCCTCATGCTTTTCCCTCCTAAGATGGTTTGTACTACTATATATACGAGCACTAAAAAAAATTAGACCTAGCTATTACAATTTTTTTAGAAGAAGATTTTGTTTACAGTCAAAATGAAGGTGTTTATCAGC
>NZ_JBJGXI010000066.1:0-24077 GCF_045635475.1 Radiobacillus sp. PE A8.2
TTATCGCTTAAAGGATTCATTTCATTCTTAATACTTTCTCTAAATCTTTGGTAAACTTCTGGGTGCTCTTTAGTAAATTCCCTCAAGTATTCCTTGCTATTGGCGTTTTCTGTTTCTTTTAATTTCTTTTTTGAAGGTGGATGAATTTTTACTCCACCGCTTTTTAATTTCTCTACTCTTACTAACGATGTTCTTAATCGGACATGTTCATTTTGAAGGAAATTTAATACAAAGTGATCACAATATCTTTCAGGTGTATATCTTATACTAAATGAAACAACACCTTTTGGTACCAAAAGTATTTTCTTTCCTTTTATAATCAACATTTCTGTATAGTTATTTTCCCATGATAGCGTTTCATTGTTCCAATAGTACCCTGATGGTACGTCCTTAGTAAGCTCAATGCCATGTAGCTGGCATTGTTTTTGAGTATATTCAATTAAATGTTTCCTTATAACATTAGTGGTTAAATCCGAAATTTTATCTTTCCCAATATTTTCTACAAAAATAGGAATATCCTCAAGGTGCCCTACTATACCAGACTCTACAGCTTTACTATTAATTATATGTTCAAATATTCTTGTAGCCTCATCAGTTCCTACCCCTCTACCTTGTGGATTACCAGTTGACACTCCTAAACAAGTTTCATTAGGCTCACTTAGGTTTTGGAATAAGCTCTTAGCTTGATCATAGTGTCCTTCTTTTAACAATCTAATTACGGTCTGAAAATAACTCTGAATTGTTTTATATGCAGAGGTCGACCAAGAATCACTATTAGTTGATAGAAAATAAGGATCTAAAAATAATGGCAAGTCTTGATCCACGTCAATATTTATGAAATCTAGTTGTCTTTGATCTTTCTCTAATTTAAATAATTCATTTACCTTCAATTACATCCCTCCAAGTGAAGTTTTGTATATTCATGGTTTCGTTTTCAGAAGTAATACCCTTACAAATTATGAGATACAAACTGCCCAGTTACTAGTTGATACTCAACTATTTCATATCCAGTATAAGCATACACATACACCCGATTTATGATTGGCTTGTAATCCTCTTCAGATAATTGCTGTTTTATTCGATGAATATCGTTCGTAACCACAATAAGCCGACTTTCACCGTCCGCTTCTTCACTAATGAAGTCAACTAAACCAAAAGCTTGCTGCATTCTTACGTTCAATCTGCCTTTATTTAATTCATGTTCTTCTATAATTGTCAAATAATCCTCTGGTATTACTCGACCAGTTTCAACGCCCTTCGGTTCAACTCTAAATTGGGCTATTCTTTTTACTGGCTTCAACTGTATCGATCGCTCACGGTCAATTTCAGTTAATCGTTCTTTACTACGATCTTCCATTTCATCAATTTGTGCATAAGTTTGGTTAATTAAAGCGCTGTTATTACCCTCTACATTTTCGTCCTGATATTTCTTCAATCGCTCTTGTAAAGTATCCAGCTGATCTTCAAAGGATTTTCTCAAGAAGACTCTCTTCTTATTTGCATAATCTTCACGTTTACGCTGAAAAGACCTTAATAGTTTCCTAGCATGTTTAATTACGTGTCGTTTGATTTCATGTTCTTCATCATCATACGTTTTTTTTACATCGAAAGTTTCATTAAACAGAAGATAAGGTGATATTTCTATAAACTCACCATTACTACGTTTACCAGTCAGCATTAGCTTTTGCTCAAGTTCTCGGCCATTACCGTCCACAATTGATACTTGATTTATTTCCATTGTCATAGATTCCGGGATCGTTGCCGCCACTTTATAAAGCGGAAGTACAGCTTGTTGCATTTCTTTCGCTGTCAGTTTCATCACTAAGTTAAACAAAGGATTATCATTTTCAATCATTGGCATTGACTCTGATACTTTTGATGAAGATAAATTGAATCGTATGGAATCATCAAAGTTGAACATCAATTTATGATCACGTGCAAAATCACGAATCCGCTTTGGAAAGCGATCAATACGGGCTATTGTCTGATCTGCAGAAATACTTAATCTAGTTCTCGTGTTCTTTAATCCATCAATCACAAAGTGTCCGTAAAACCTATTTGGAACACTGTTTATTGATACTTCATCAAATGAACGTTTGGCACCTGGTAAGTCAAAGTTGTCATCTAAGCGTTCACTTTGAGCGAGTTCTAATAAACGTCTGTGTTCTTCGGATAATGTTTTCTCCATGTTTGCAATAATCTCGTTTAAATCTTCTCGACCTGAAACCGCCCGCTCCATTACTGAAGATAAATCGGCTTGGCGATCCTCCAGAACTTCACCTATAAAATCATAAACTAGGTCTTGTCCAAGGTCTTCACGCATTTGCTCCATCTTTGTAAGTAGTCGAATTAATACGTCACCTTCACGTGTATTGGTGGCAACTAGGTTAAAGACAAACACCTCATTTTTTTGCCCGATACGGTGAATACGTCCCATACGTTGTTCCAAACGATTTGGATTCCACGGAATATCATAATTGACCATTTGATTACAAAACTGCAAGTTAATTGATTCTCCACCAGCATCAGTTGCAATCATGATTTGTACATCATTTCGAAACTTCTCTACTTCTGCTTGTCGTCTATCCATAGAAAAGTCTCCCACAATTTTGGCTATCTCTGGAACGTATGCTTTTAATTTCTTCTCTATGTAATTGAGTGTGTCCTTTGATTCAGTAAAAATTAAAATTTTCTCGTCTTGTGCCAACAATCCATTAGCACCAAATAATGTCTTTTCAAGCTCTAGAAACTTGCGCTCATTTTGATTCTGTCTAATAACATTAGCCTTGCGAATCAGTTGATCCAACATTTCTATCTCAACTTGCAATTCATCAAAATCAAGTTCTTCGTATTCTCCTTCAGCGTATGCTTCGAGTAATTCCTGTTCCTCAAGTGAACTGTCTTCGTAATCTTCATAATCCAACATTATCTTTTGAACTTTTTGCCCTGTTTCTAACACTTTCTGTAGACGTTCTTTACGACGTACTAGCGACAAATATATTGCCTCAACGGATGAACTTAATCGTCGTTGCAAGATCATCATGGCAAAAGCAACATTTGGTTTGTTGTTTTGTTTCGCGCGATTAAAGTAATCTCTTACATATTCTGTAACCGCTTCATATAAATCTATTTCTGCTGGACTCAGGTCGAATCCTAAAGTTTTTGTTGTCCGCTTCGGAAATAAAGGAGTTCCATCAAAGTTAACCATCTTCTCTTTTAAACGACGGATAACATAGGGATTACTTTTCTCAAAAATAGAATCGCTTCGATTTAATTGTGAGAAGATATCATGATCTATTAAACTCATCAAATGACGGAAATTCTCTTTATCACCTTTATGCGGCGTTGCAGTCAATAAGAGGGTATGCTCCGTGTGCCTCAGTAGATTTTCACCTAGTTGAAACATCTTCGTACGCTTCACCTTACGTTTCTTTTGTCCGAAAGTATAAGCAGCCATTTTATGCGCTTCATCGACTATAACTAAATCAAATTGTGAGTTAATAATCATATTCTTAATATCTTCTCTAGAAGCCCAATACATTGATACAATTACTTGTTGATGCATATCAAAAGAATTTAGGTCCCCTGAGGCATCTAAATAAGATCGTGTAATGATTAAAAAGTCTTCATCAAACTTTTCCTTTAATTCCATTTGCCACTGCTTCAGTACGAGAGGTGGTACTAAAATTAATGTTTTTCGAATCATGTTTCGTGCTTTCAATTCACGGATAAGCATGCCAGACATAATCGTTTTACCTGCACCAGGATCATCTGCTAATAAATAACGTACTTGGGAAGCTTGTAGCATTTTGCTATAAACAGCTTCGATTTGATGAGGTAATGGAATCATGTTCTTATTGCCACGAGCTCGCGATTGTGAGTATTCTTTCTCTGTTCGTAAAACATGATATTGCAGATAATGTTGAAATTTATCTTTCAATTGATCTGAAGCATCTTCATCGGAAAAACGTTCCACTTCTTGTAATTGATGTTTTTCAAGATAGTTTTCAAAGAATTGATTTGACTCTCGCCCTACAGCTTCGACTAAATACAGATCATTATCAATGTTTTCAATATGTTTGATTTGAACGGCTTCTGGCCAAAATGATGCACCTACAATTTCACCTTTTTTCAGCAAGATGACACCTCCAATTCCCTTTCAGTTTAATACAATGCTTCATACAAGCGTAAAGTGAATTCTTCTTCTAAATAAGGTTCTTTACCTTTTTTGGTTACAGTCTCGATTCTTAATTTACATGTTTCACCAATCTTATAATGCTTTTCAACTAAATTAAACGATACTTGTCTATTTCGATCACGATTTTCACCTTTTAAATCAAATACAAGTTCAACTTCATTGGATATCCGTTCATTACCTTGATAAAACGCCATAAGAACTTTTCGTGAAGTATAGATATCTGTAATGCTCTGCTCCTGATAAAAAGAAACCGGAATACGGTAATTTGTAATCACCTTATTGATCATTGCTACCGCAATATCTACAGGTTGCCCTTTTTCAATTCTTCGATAATCTATTAATGGGACAACCGCTTCTTGTGGTAATGCTCCTCCATGAATAAATTGAAGACCTCCACCTGTTTTGAATCGGTTTAGACTTTTAGCTAAAACAACCTCAACATTTTGTAACGGAGTTTGACGTTCAGTTAATTTAATCGAACCTTCCGGAACGTTTAAATTGTGCCCAATAGCAAAACGACGATTATGATCCATAACTTGTCCATCAACAGCTGAAATTTTTCCATGGTTTTCAATTTGTTTAAATTGAAATAAGAAACCATGATCCGCTGTTATAAAAATGCGTTTCGCCTGAAGACGTGATAATCTATCCACCGCATATTGTAAATCTTGTATTGCCTGATGAACTGCTCCATAAGTTTCACGTTCCGACTTTGCTGAATCTCCAAGAGCATCGATGTGGTCATGATATAAATAAACTAGTCTCTTGCCTTTCAACAATTGGTCGGTTTCACTTGCTTTCATATCCAGAAGTTCCTTTAATTTTAAAACTTCAGTTTGCGGCTCAACTGATTGTAGAATGTGTCGGCGATGATCTAACCCTTTTGTTGATTGTCCGTCGGCCAAGATACCTCTCTTATCATCTGCTAAAAGTTCACGATGTGGTAACAGTGATGCCATACCTAATTGTGTGTACGTTGGATAACTTGCTGCCATAGGATCAATGCTTGATTTCCCTTTATCTCGTTTCTTTAATATTTCATGAAGTTCATAACCCGCTTCAAATCGTAAAGCATCTGAAATAATGACGAAAATCCTTGTTTGTTCCTTTTCTAAAATAGGGCGAATCATCTTAGAAAAAAATGCTCGTTGAGGCATTATTTTGGATACATACCCTTCTTCCAGTCTAAAATTCATTTCCTCTGAAAGTCGACGTAGGTATTCATTTTCATACCAATTTGTTAATCGGCTAGCGATTTCTTCAAGCATTTCTTTCGCAGCAAGGCGCGTAAAATGATACATAAATTTACGGTAGGCCTGGTCAATTTCATATAATGATTTCCCATAACTTTCATAAAAATCTTCTTGTAGATGGATACGATTAATAACAGGTTTTAGCTTTTCGATTCGGATTGCTTCAAATAACGTGTAATAAAGGGCTTTTATTTTATCTTTTGAACCCCAATATTTTTGTAAACGTTGTTCAATTAAGGACAATCGTTCTTCTATATGAATTGCTTGATGAATTAATTCATCGATGCATTTCTCAATGATGAGCACATCAATGACCGGGAAAGTATCTACTCGTTGGTAGTTTTCTATATCCTGTTTAGATAACACATCTCTTACGTGATATACTCTTTCCCATTCTTTGATATATTCTTCTAGTACACCCCTATCGCTATGTTGTAACCACTCTTCAGTGAATAATGCACAGACGTTAGGTGATGATGATGCCCATTTAACCTCCCAATCGTCGGCAGTAAAGCCTGCATTCTGCCGGAAATGTTGATAGATGAGAACATTTAATAACTCCATTAATGGTTCATTATCTGTTTCTAATGATACGCCAAAGTAGCGACCAATGATCTCTAGTGTACGTTCTATAGAAAAGTTACGTTTTATTTGCTTCAATAGTTCACTTTCTTCCACATGTAACCCTTCCAAAAGAAGCAGACGGACAATTACACGTAAATCAGGTACCGGTGCTTTTACTAAAGTAGCCATCATACTAAGTTCAAAATGATAATCATCAGCTTGTTTAGGTAATACTTTGCCTAATCTTCTTTTTCGTTCTTTACTATCAAAGAACAAAGGATATTGTTCCATCTTAGGACGTAACACACTGTCCGATACTTGCAATGTTTCAGTTAACATAGCAGTTTCATCTGCTTTGAACTCTGTACTGTACAACAACATATCCAATAACATATTTTCTTTGTCGGCTGGCTTCGCTTCATCAGAATATATTAAAAACGACTCTGTGGTTCGTTGAATTTCAACCTCAACTTTTAACTGGAATAAATTATGATTAGTTAATTTTCTTACCTCAATCTCATCCAACTGTTCTTTTAGTTCATCCACACTTACTTGTGCCTGAGGATCGTACCAAAAAACAATTGCTCGTTTTTTCGTATCCTTTTCTTGTTGTATTTTCTCTTGTAACTTTTCAATCACATCCACGAATTTCACCTCAATATGTAAAGAGAAAGAGGAGAAACTCCCCTCTTTCAGTTATTTAATCTTTGCCAGAACATTTTCAAATTGAGCATAGTTCACGTTAACACCGTCATCTAAATCAATACCAATTTGTTTATTGGCGTACGTCGCTAATTTTTTATCAAATTCCTGTAGTTCCTCAATCTTCTTCTGATAAACTGATTTAAATTTTTCAAGGCTCCGTTTATCACTTGCCGATAACCTTGGGTTTGATAAACGTGTATCAATCATATCTATTTCATTTTGATATTTAGATTGAATTTCTTGTAAATGTTCAAAACGAATTGTTGCCATCGTATCTGGTTGATAACGATGCATATAAATAAGTGTTCGCAATCCTTTTTGTTTACCAGAATCAACTAACCAATAAATTGGCCGTTTTCGATACGTTTTACAATGGTCGTTGAAAAATTCATCTAAGAAGTATCGTCGTATTCGTTCCTCAGGCGACTCATTTTTCTTCATGTTTAAAGACTCGGATAACCAGCGCATATTTTCATCTATGGTATCAGGGCTAAATGCTACTGATAAGAACTCTCGCAAACGTACTATTATGTCACTATCAAAATAATAATCATCAGTCAATTGTATTATGCCATCTTTATTTGGTTTAAATTTACTGTATTTTTCTTCAACAAACTCTCCACCTGCATAAATTAGACCATTAATATCTAGGGAGTATCTACCCATGGTACAACCTATAAAGTATGATAGGAAAGACTTTGCATTTATTTCTTGATCAGTTAATTCAATTGATATGTCATCCCTAGATACTTCTGAGGTTAATTCGTTGTCTAATTTATAAAGCTTAATAAATAGTTGATTTAGCCTTTCCTCATTATTTTTTAATTTACTTATATCTTTTTTTGTTTGATCATTCCATTTAGTAAATGATTCCTCAATAAATTTTTTATCTTCTTTATATGATAATAAGACATTTTTATCGAAATCCCATGAAATTTCGAGGGAGTCCCAATGTTGTTTAGATATCATAATATTTTCTAAAACTTTAGCAGTAATTTCTTCTTTAGTCTCATTATCAGGAAAAATAATTGGAAAAAATTTAATATTTCCTGCTGTTAAATTCATTGTAGGCGCAAGTATTTGTTTAAAACTTTGTGCTACCTTTGAATTAAAAAAACCTAAAATATAATATAAATTCTCATCCGTATTTACAAATAATGAATCGCCCGATTGATCAAAAATAAATCCGCTAGGAAGATATCTCAAAGCTAAATTTCCGGATCCAATCCTTTTCCATGTAATTCCTTCTTTAAAATAGTATTGTTCATTCCTAACAACGGAACTTTTGTGATTTTTAATGGCACTACCGTTATTCTCCCAATTTACTACTCCTATATGGTTACCATACCATTTTCTCGATTCTCCACCTTCATTGTATTTGAACCATTTCAAATCTATTGGTTCTTTTATATTAGTTTTAGTAAAGTTTACTTCATACCAATTTCTTGTAAATAATGAGTTGCTTCCAGTCTGCATACCCGTACAAGCTGCTGCATGCTTCTCCAATCTATCTTTTTTGAATGCTTCTAACTGTTGTGGGTTTATCCAATATGCAATCGGTGAACCAGGGATATTTTTGAAATGGATTATCGGTTTATTATACCTATCTTTGTCAGATAGTATTTTTTCTTTTTTCAGAGTGGAGTTCTGATAATCTACTAATCTTACATACCCACCTATATAATTAACTTCATTAAAATTTCTAAAGGTTTGGGAAGAGGTTTGAACAACTTCTCCTCCAATGTCATCAAAAGCTCGAGTACCTAAATGTATTAAACTTAGCAATGTCTGGTTCTTTATAATTTGATTTCTGAACTCTTCAAAACTACTGATGAACATCCAAGAATGTTGAGTAACTGTACTATTTATTCCATAAGTTTTTGTGAAATACTGAAGCCTTTCAATAAACACTGCGTATAAATCTGATTTAGATTGAGGATAAAGCTTCATCACAAACTCCTTTAGTGATGAGTTCATACCTCTATTACCCATATAAGGAGGATTTGTAAT
The DNA here is from genome assembly GCF_045635475.1 of Radiobacillus sp. PE A8.2. NCBI lineage: Bacteria > Bacillati > Bacillota > Bacilli > Caryophanales > Bacillaceae > Radiobacillus > Radiobacillus sp. PE A8.2. The sequence goes on from NZ_JBJGXI010000066.1 coordinate 8,731, forward strand.
GGCAACGTCATACTTTGAACCTAATATTTGAGACTGGATTAGAATTTTTTTCATTTTATCCAATTGAGCATACCCATTAATAGTATTAAAAGAAGTTTGAACCTCTCCAATTGAACCTATGCGATTAAGAAACTTTTTGTAATCAATATTAAGCGGGGGAATTATCATTGAACCAAAGTTTTGAGCATCTTGATACAAATTAATAATCGACTCAATTTCTTTTCCTTCTTGTTTATTATTAGCCAGAAGGCTAATTAATCCTTCTAAATCAAGATCATTTGACTCTTCAATAGACAATATGTTCGTTTTTACGTTTTGCCTCAAAATTCTTCTGGACTTTTCTCTTGCTTTCATCATGAGGGCAAACGATGCCATTTGAGTTGCTCTTTCATCTATATCCAAACCATATAAGTTTTTTTCTAGAATAAGCTTAGGAATATCCCTACTTAAATAACCCACTTCTTCATACATTTGATATAGTAAATCGAAAGCATATACTAATATATGTCCTGAACCTACACATGGATCAATAATGGTTATCTCTTCTAAATTTATTGATTTATATCTGATTTCTTCTAGTTTTTTTGCTACCTTGTTATCTTGCTCTACTGGTTTAATATAGTATTTGAGTGAATTTTTTATCTGTGTTTCCGGGTTCGCCTCTTGCCATAACTGCCCTAAAGAATTTTCTACCATATATTGCACTATCCACTTTGGTGTAAAAAATTGCGTAGCAGCAGGTATTTCACTTTTTTCAGCCTTTTTATTTTTTCTTAATTTAGCGAATACCTCATCCTTTGGTTCTGCATTGTAATATTGATACAACCAACCTATAACTTCAACTTCTTTAAAGCTATCAGTCAATTCTTCATTAGCTACTAGTTTAGAAATTACAAATTCACTGTCCAGTAAGTAATCTGGTAAAAGAAATTCTGTATAATCATTAATTTTTTCAAATAATGTAGACAAGCTTTTATTTAAACTATTACATTGTGTAACAAATAATCTCCTATAAGCTTGTTCATTATCACCTTTTTGTATATCTTTAGTAATTTGCTGATAATTCACATCTAAATCCATGGTTTTATATTGAAGTAAAATATCCGGTTCATTTTTGCCTGTACTACTTGATAATACATTGACTCGGTCTGGCAAATAATTATTCACTTCCATATAACGAATTGCAATAATTCGGTTAAACCATGTATATGCAACTTCTTCAATAATTTGATCATAACCAACAGCATCTAAACGTTGTTGTAACATATGAAAAGCATGTTTACTTTCGATTGGGTAAGGATTATCACTCACAAATAATTGACCATATTTTTCTTCAATCTTCATTACTTGATTATCCTTAGTAATACCATATTGTTCTGCCTTCAAGGAAACTTTATCAATTAAGTCACGCCTAGCTTCTACAGCAAATTTCTTTAATTCCGCCTTATTCATTGTTTCACCCCTATATGTAGAGGAGCAGATAATCATCCGCCCCACGATTTATGATTTTACGAAATAGTGTGTTTGTAATTCTTTTAATAGACTTTTCTTCAATGCCTCAATAGCACGTTCTAAGTCTTCTTCGGACTCAATTGTATCTAACTGACTAAAGAAAGAGGTATACAATTCTTGCTCTGTAATTTTCTTCGGTAGCCTCTTCACTTTATCTGGGTCATCTATTAAATTATTGAACATCTGGCGTGCTTTTGCTTTTGTTGCTTCAACAAGCTCACTAAGCTGTTGTTGGTTGATTCGAGTGCTAGATATACGTTCACTCTTCTTAATTTTTTCATAAAGTAGAGTGGCTTGATTTTTTCGTGATTGAATATATTCTAAAATGCTTTCAGATTGACGATATTGATCTGTTAAGTTTTCAAGTTGCTTCAGTGATTTTTCTGATTGAACCATTACCGCCTGTTTTTGTTTATTGGTTTCTTCCTGAATCAGATTCTTCAGAACATCTGTCAACTTAGGTAATTGACTAATTTCCTTTGTAGGTTCTTCCTGTAGTAAAATGTGTTTCATTCGTTGAGCTGTTTCTTCTAACTCTTCGTTATGAATAATTTCTAAATCTTGCTTATGTTCTTTAAGAGCCTTAACTGCTTCATCAAATTTAACAATTGGATTTCCCTCATAGAATCCTTGCAAAGTCTCTAGAATGTCATACCAACCTTCTATATCATCTTCATATTGAATAAATGTACGGCAGAACTGTTCGGAATCACGGATAGCAAGTAATTTTTGGGTATCATTCACGATCGTTCGTATATCACTCTCACCCGGGTAAGGATACTCACTAGTTGAATCTTGTTGACGTCTTCTTCCTCGAATTTTCTCTATCGGTTTTACAAATTCTTCTTCAATTTTGTCTCTTATTAATTCTTCATAAGCGTCATATGTGTCATATGTTTGTGTATTCGAAAAGAAATCACGAACTAATGCAATAAGCTCTTGTTTAACTTGATAATCCATTTCAACGATTGGTAAAACAACAATACGGTCACGTTCTGAAACCCTTTCTAGTCGGTCATAGAATTGATTGGAGTTAGGGTTAAAAGCTTCACCCGCATAAGTAAAACGTACTTTTCCCGCATTCATTAAACCCATTAGAATACCAATTGTATCTTGTTCTTCCCATCCATATGGAACAGCCTTATATTTTTGTATGACTTGTTTTAATGTTCGTTGGTCATGGGAACGTTCAAGTTCCTCTACAAAGTGCTTGACTTCATCAATTGCATTTTTGTTTAAGTCACTAAATAAGCTTTGTTGACCGAGATTCTCCGCAACTTGCATCCACTCATTTTTACTATTTTTAAATGAAATAGGCTCCTCAATATAGTGAAATTTTGTAAATGTGTTGCGAATCAGCATGTCCATAGATTGGTTAACTCTACTTTCAAAAGCCCCATTAAAATCACGACGTTGACCTTGGATATAAAACTCTGCTTTCTCACACGCCTTGTTTAACAGTTCTTCTGCTTTATCTGCATATTCATCAACTTCAGCAATTTTCGCATCAAAGATTCTCTTCTGCTGCTGGCTAGTCGTGCTTGACTGTTTACGACGTACATAGCTATCCACTTGTTGAATATAGGCTAAAGCACTTTCTGCTTCAGCAACAAGGTCTTTGTCTAAAAGAATAATTAAATGTCCAGAGTTAGCTTGTAACGCTGCTTCTGAATCTGTCATGCCTTCAGAGAACGCTTGCATAGTTAATTCATGATTCATCTGACCTTTCACGTAATTATCAAATCGTTTATTGTAATCAAAGTGTTTGGTTTGTTCTTGATACTTATATTCATACTTGGTATAGCGATACATCACATTGAAAAAGAGGTTACCTAACCGTTCTTTAACAGCAGCAGTATTATATTCTTCCACACGTATTTCACGGTTAATTTCTTGTTCTTCATCTGATAAGAATGAGTATGACCCATCTGCATGTTGTTCAATGAACATTGCCATTTGAAGTCGGTTCAAGGATTCTTTTATACGATACTCTAAAGGCTGGCGTTCATCATAAACTGTCTCAACCATAAGGGTTGCGATATTACTAGGTGTGGATTTTATATCATCAATCCCTTTGATTAGATAAAGCACTTGCAAAACCTTCACATCATATTCTTCTAAACCTTCATTATTTCTCGCTCGATCCTGAGCTCTTGAAATTGTACTAGTGATTGACGATTCTAAATAATCACGTATAGAAGGATAAAATTCTGTCATGGTTACCATATTATCGATATGTTCCTCAGCATTTAATTGTGCTGCTTCCTGAAATGCTTTAAGTAATGAACGTTCACCACGTGAAGTGTGCTGTCCACCTTCTCCTAAATTACGGATTTTTGTGAAGATCTTTTGTAATAACTCTATTTGATAAGGAACAAAAGGATAAAATGATACAAATTCATCTATTGAACGATACCCTGAACGTAATTGTGTATTTTGCTTATCAAATGCTAAACGATTATGAATTAATTTTCCTTCTTGATCATGAATCGTTTTTAATGTATCTGCACCAACGTCTTCTTTTTCTAACAAACGTTTTTTGATAACTTCATCTGTATTCGCACTGGATAAATTAATTTTTGTTTCAAATCGTCCTTGGATTTTTGAAAAGTCTTTCGTACTATCAAGATCTGAAACAGTTGCTTCTAGTTTTTCTTGTGATGTTACAATCACCCACGCCTGACCATGGCCTAAATCGCCTAATCGTTCAGTTATTGTTTGAAGATTCAACATCAAGCTTGTATTGTTGCCCACATATTGGCCAACCTCATCAGCTAGGAAGACTATTCGGTAATCTGGGCCTTGCTGTTTACAATAATCAGCTATCAGCTGGGCTACTGAGTCAGCATCAATGGAAAACCACTCACGACTCATAATAAAGAAGCTTTCCGCAGTATCAGTATCATAGCCAACAGTTTCTAACGCCTGAATGACTTTCTTCTTTCTAAGCTTAATCTTTAAACGGAACTCTTCCCATGGCTTGCCGTTCTGATCAAAAATTGCTTGTTTAAAAGCTTCATAAGTTCCATCGTTGTCTAATTGACGCTCCATATCAGCAACCCATAATGTATCCGAATAACCTAAATGATTATTAAATACCCTTAAAAACACTTCAATAATGCGTTCCTTTTCTGCATCCTTGGATGAAGATGATGAACGTGAATCGATATTGAATAATATCGCATCTGTTCTCTTTTCAGAAACTCGTTTCATCATACTTAACATCTCTTGGTTTTTAGTTTTCTCCTTAAAGTAATCAGCTGGTGTTCTATCTGTTATCACCTCATTCTGTAGTAAATATGAAAGGATTTTTAAGAAATGTGATTTACCAGAACCAAAGAAACCAGATATCCATACCCCCACCTTAGTAGATGGTTGATCATATACTGCCAGATAATTACGGTAAAAACGTTCTAAATAGTGTTCACTTTCTTCTGTCAACACATATTCATCCAATTCCGTTTTAACTACTTCTTCTTCTATTTGTTCCGCTTGAACAACATTATTAATTGGACGAAATATATCTTTTATAAATAAATCTTTTATTTGCATGTCCATGTCCCCCTTATGAGATACGTGACAATTGATAGTCATCTTCGTAGTCAAGAATGCCAAATAATTTTAGTCTTAATCCAGTAAACTCACCTGGATAGAATAAAACAATTGCTTTTTTATAACCTTTGCTGGAAATTGCCTTTAGTAATTGACTAGATCTTAGAAATGGATGCGCAGAACCCACACCTGTTATAAAAATGAGATTTGCATCTTCAGTAATGTCCTTAAATTTTTGAATCATAGTGTTACTTTCATTTAATATAGGTTCAAAAACATCCATCAGCCCTCTCAACCCTTCTTCTTCTTCCATTTCGAATAATTCTTCTAACTCGTCTTCATCGAAAAAAGAAAGAAGAAATTCAAATAAGTTCACTTCTTTGATATTCATTCTCGTTCGGTTAGACATATTCTTTATGTACACACGAACTTGTAGTTCATCCCCAGGAGGATAGTCCAAAACAAAATGAGGGATGTCACTCCCAATCCCTTTTGGGTTCGTGAAACCATCTTGTATAATCCGCTTCTCCATTTGTTCTAATCGTTCATACGTTGACTTCATCTTTGATTCACCTTTTCTAAAACTGTAAAAGAGTATAATAGAGGAGCATTCTTCTCAGCATATGTTTTTAATGACTGACTCATATGTATTGGTTTAACTGTGTACTTAGTTTGTCCAACTTTATCAATCATCTCCGCATCCCTAAAAAACAATACCAATGAACTTATGAGCCGCTTGATAGTTTCAGGTCTCCAATGACCAACTTTTTCACTAACACTAGCTTTCCCCTCGAAGAAATAGTGAAAGTCATTCTTATATAACGGCTCCTGCTGTTCATACTTCAATACAATAACTTCAATGTAAAACTCAAGTGGTATTAGATATACCTGTAAAAACGAATATAATGTTAATGCCTTCCGATCATAATCGCTTGCTTTCAAAAAGTATCTTTTCATTTCATCGTCTAGAACAGCTGCACGATTGTAGACCATATTAAAGCGATTTTTAATACTTACTGGGCTTCTTAATTGAAATAAATTTTTATCAGTTACCTCTTCTAAGATTTCTCTTTTTACTTTCCCACTTAACATTAGTTCAAGAACAGTAGCAATATAATTTTCTGACCACTTTTCTTTCGTAAAACCTGCAGAGTATTGCATGTGTTTGACCACCTTATAATTCGTTTGACATCCAGTTGGTTTTAAAACCATTTATAGGATCATTAAACCTTTAGTATTTTACTCACTACTTCAAGTCTTCTCTTTCCACATTGCTGTCTTAAGACTGTAGTGAATTGATTATTTTTTATAAATTTATTTTCGTTATTTAAATAAAGGTTTTTAATGCTTTGCACCATATGTAACTCATCAATCTCGTCATTCCAATATCTATCAATTAATAGATTAATGGTAGAAGCTAATTCTCTTTGTGTTTTTTGAAATACTTTTACTTCCATATTACCACCTACATTCTTACTTTTTTCTTACTATTATATTTTAACTTAGTTTATACTTAATACAATAGATTTACAAAAAAGGATCAATTAAAGCAAATTTTTTCAAAAAAATTAGTTTTTGGGGGTAATTATTTATAAAAGCTTGAAATATATCCCTTTTAGCCTTGACTAAAATTTAAAAATATATAATCTATTAACAAAGACTATTTTGAGGTGATTAATAATGCGAGAAGCACTTCATTCCATAGATAACACATTAGAAAGAATTCCCTATACTCCTACATCTTCTGAAATAAGCAACTTAAAAAATCTAGCTAAGAAAGGGATTTATATCTGCCCCTATTGTAATGCGGATCTAATTGTAAAATCTGGAGAAGAGCGCGAGATACATTTTGCTCATAAACATTCTGAGTCATGTGAAGAAGCAAAAAATGTTGGAAGAGCAGAAACAAGGTACAGCAAACAAGTTAAAAGAGAAACACAACAACACAAAGTACTAACAGATATTATATATGATGAGTTATCTACACAATCAAAAATAGATGAAAGATATGAAGTGGACTATGGTTATAGAGTTAATACAGGTTTAAAGCATTATCCAGATATAATAGCTAAGATTGACAATAACATTTTTGCTATATCTGTCGTCACCAATGTAATTCCATTAAGAGACTCCGGATTAGTAAAAGAAATTGCCGAGAGACACCATTATTATATAGAGCAAGAGATGAAACCAATTTGGTTTGTCGAAGTTAAAGAGTTAGCGATTGAACCCGAAAAAAATGCCATTGTATTATGGGATGCCGAAAATATAATAGCCGCTAAGACAGAAGAAGATAGGAAATGGGACAACTTCCTTTCTAACCACATCACAGATAAATCTTTTTTCCTTCCTTTCAATTACCCACTCAACATGAATAACATAGTTATCGACGTAAAAAGCATGTATTATATTTACACTAAAGACTCAAAGATCAAAGTGAAGTTACAGAGATTTCTTACAGATAGAACAAGTAAACCGTACCGAGCATTTTTACTCAATAACGGTGTGGAATTAGAATTTTCAAAGACTCTCCAATTACAGCGTTCGTTTACAGTAAATAATTCAGACACCGAAGAAAACAAACGACAAGAATTTTTAACGAATTACGAGAATCTTAAACAAGATCATGAAGAAAAGCAAAGAAAGGAACAAGAGGAAGCTGAAGAACGAAAGAGGTTGCAAGTTGAAAGATTAATAAAGAATAAAACAGCTACTCTAGAGCCCGAAGAAGAGTTATCTTATCAACAGCTTCAAAAGTTACTAAAAGAAAAAATTAATCTAACACAAAAGGAACAAAATGAACTTTGGAATAGGTATATGCCGCGGATTGGTTATAAGAATTCTGCTGTAGTGTGGAAGTTAACTGTGGATAATCGGTGTGTTTCGTTTGATGATTTAAGGAGGGTTTTGAAGGAGTTTATTAATTAGTCATGGATTATTTTAACTGAAACATTGATGGAACCCTCGCCTAATGCGGACTGGGTTAAGCTCTAATTAAGCATAGAATACATTCTCATTAGCTTTAAGGTCTCCCTGTGTTAAACAATTTTCACTACTAAATCATCCAATTATTGTAGTGTAGGGATACGAATTGGAATATATTAGCTTTTTGGCAGGCACGTTTAAATGCCAACACCCACTTAGAAGTATCACTAATAAATTATCTAATTGCATAACCGATAATAGTTTAGTAATCTTTCATCCTGCATTCCCGGAATTTATAACGATGGCGGTTCAACCCCAAGTGCCTGATAGATTTCGATCTGTTTCTTTGTCACCTCGCCAAGGATATGACCGTGTCCAGGCGCTTCAAACTGTTCTATCGTATCAAGTTCATCCAACAGTCCTTGCAGCGTCCAATTTTCAAACAGGTCGGCATCCTGCATTTTCTTTTTCACATAAGATAAGTAAATAAGTGCAATAAATTCTACAAATAGCTTCCCATTAAGGGATAATTCGGATGAAACTTGCATTCTTCTGAAATTCAGTCGCTCTTTTAGGTTTCCAAAAGCCTTCTCCACCACATCTTTGCTTCTGTAAATGGATAATGCCTCAAAAGGGTTGTTCACTTCGTTTGAAAGTAATGCAAAATAGCCGTAGTTTTCCGTTGCTTTAAGCATTGCTTCTTCCTTTGGTCTTATCTTCCGCCCTCTTTTTGGTGTTTCTGTGACCTCAAAATATCTATCGTAATCCTTTGTGCAATAATCACGTTTTTTTCCATTTTGCAGGTCATTGTACAGACCAGTTAGGTATTCATTCATGTCTGCTTGATCCTTCGCAGCTTTTTCAGGATTGTAAAATAATAAAAGATAGGCCCGTCTCTTTTCTTTTTGAATGTCCCCCTTGTAAGGGCGCATCTGTTCATAATCCCACTCAATGGTTCTACAAATCCCATAAGTTCCAAATTGCGGATGGAAATTTGACCACATCTTCAAGTTTTCCTTCTCATCATTCAAAACGTCCTTCACGTACTTGAGGCTAAGTTTCACTCCAATGATAAATTTCTGGTGGTCTTTGTACAATGCATTAATGTTATCCCTGCTGTAAAAACCGCGATCAAAGACAACCTTTACTTTCTTATAACCCATTACATTGAATTCCTTCACAAGCTGTTTTACCGTTTTCACATCAGAGACATTGCCGGGAAGTTTGCGATAGTAAAACGGCAGTCCAGATTGTTCACCAAATAGGAGTGCTAGATTGATCTGCGGTAGCCTGTCATGTTCTTTATTCTTTCCTTTTTTGACCTGGCTCAGGATCTCGGAATAACTTGAAATAGTTGTCGTGTCAAAGGCCCAGTATTCCTTTTCAATTCGACGTTTCCCCTGTGCTGTGAAGAAAGACATGCGACCTTTTTCATCAATGGATTGGAACAATTCACTGATTCTTTGGGAATATATATCTTGCCCAAAGGGATGAACATGCAGCTTTTGCCAATGGGAGAATCGACTCAGTGAATGATTCTCCTCCAAAATAAGATAATAGGCGATGGATAGTATTTGTTTATGTATATTGGGAAAACTAGTTTTAAGATCCTCTGATACCCCTGTGATCTTCCCTATTTGATGAAACAGATAAGCAGCTCCGTAAAAACTGCGGCGCATTGTGGTAATGGGCGGGCGACCCGGTTTGGGTGTGCTTTCCACTGCAGATCCTTCCCGTCTTTTATAAGCACGAGTGGGAACGATCTCACCTGTAGTTGGATCGACTTTCCCAATCAGTTTTCGTTGTGATCTCGATTGTTTCTTTGCCTTATCCCAATAGGCCTTATTTTCATAGGCGTATGTAATTCCCGTTTTCTTATTTGTATAAAAGACAATCCCCAAATTATTTCACTCCCATCGTTATACATACCGGGAATGCAGGTTGTATTGGAGGATAGTCCAAGGCGACGAAAAAGACTGTATAATGAATTGCTTAATGAGATACAAAGGAGTAGAACTCCTGCAAGGCCGAATAGAAGTTTTAATCGTGTAAAAGGATTGCGCGCAAATAGAAATGCATTAGTTCAAAAAAACGCTTTATAGTTTTAAAAAGTTAAATAGCCGATAGGATACCACTTAAGGGGATGTGAAAAAATGTAATTTCATCTCCCGGGCATCCTATTGCCTTTTTTAGGTAATTGTAGTGGTAAGATTGATTAAACAGTGTGTGATTCACGTGAAAAAAGCAATTGGTAATTCATTGGGAGCTTAGTTTGATGACATTGGGCTCAGACCCATCTGGTGAGGACTTTCTTGTTCCTATTGATGAGATTCAAGATGTTATTGTGTGTACCTCTGCTTATTCCATTCCAGATCATAAATCCATAATCTGCTGCCTCGGCCATTGCTAGATCCTTAGCAGCATAAAAGTTGAATCCCTTTACATCGGGGGCAACCTTAACATTAATAACTTCCCAACCGCCAATGTTGTTTCTAGTTCTTCCATTTGATGCATAAACCTTTACATTGCTATACTTCATGGATTGGCAAAATAGCTGGACTTGTTTATCTACGCCATTTGCATCGCCAACAATAATAGTGAAAATGTTTATTCATTATGTTAGTCATTCTTGCTTTTATATCGTTATTTAGTTGAGTAACGGCTCTTGGGCCTGCGATGAATATTTTCAATTTTGCTCCACCTAATCATCACCTAATCATGTTTACGCTATTTAAGTAAATCACATCTAGAAAATGCAAAATGAAACTCTTATCTGAGAGTGAATTCCTGAATGTGATTGTTATTATTTTTAAAGCAATTAACAATTTTATTGATATCTCGCTTATCTTGAATGGGAGTATTCATTATTTTACTCCTCGAAATGAAACTAGTAACATAATCTAATTTAACATTACACAATAACACAATTTTCATATAAAGCAATGGACGATATCTTTTTGGTATTGTGTGCTTAAATTTTAATCTCATAAAAAGAACTTCATAAGATGAGTACAATGCAAAAAGATAAATAAATATAAGGTAAAGCATCGATAAAATTGATGGTAATAAAAAGTCTCTAATTACTTCATTGATTACAATGTTATCGAAACTATTTATTATCATTTTTACCGATTGAAATAGAATTACGAAACCTACTATCGAGAGTAAAATCTCAAGAAATCTCTTTGTGCGTTTTCCATTTTCATCTTGGTCTTCAGGTTTAAGACTCAATACTGTTATGAGCATTGTTACCACTGTGATAATAAATACAATGATTACCTCTGTAATAAATGAAAAAGTAAACAAATTCACTACAAACTGAAATACTATGAATAGCTTAGTGTTATCTTTTATGACATTGATAAAGAAAGTTTTATTTTTAGCTTCTACGGCTCTAAAAGGCAGTATAAGTCCTGCTCCTAGCAACCAAAATATAGTACCTTTAAGCATCCTCATCTCCCAAAAACCTATCCAATAAAGAAAATAAACCAATCCACCAATATAAATTATGATTAATATGAATAATAAGACCAACTTACTCTCTAATATTAATCTAATGATTTTAATTAATTCTCTTCGAAGTTTAATATTCGAACTTACAAAAAATATAAATAACATTAACCAGAATCCTATTGCAATTTCTCGATTATTAAACACTTTATTTAAAGTATCGAGAGCCAAATCTATATAAAACGTTAATTGTGAAATCAAAATTATCACTCCATAATATATTAAAGCGATTATGACCAAAAGGTTGTAGAAGTATGTGATTGAATTTTCATAAAATCGTCCTTTTCACAATTTCTTTCAAAGAATTATTTCACTGCACAAGATGCCGCTAAAGGACGGTGCATTTAAATCACTATTACACTTGCTACTAATACCAAAAACCGTCACGAAATTGAATCATGATATAAATTCAAGACTTACTAATTTTATAAATAGTTAATATAATAGGAATTTTGGACATTTACTCTTTTATAGAATCATAGCATTTTCAAAAACTCTGCCTCGCTAATAATCTCCATTGGTTGTCCTTCAATAATTAGTTTTTCTGCTTTTACAAGTTTGGATGATTTATTTCCTTTTATCATTGCACTTTGAAATTCACCTAAGACAATTATATTTGTATTCTTTGTTACTCCTTTTTGGGTGATCCCACCTTTCTCAGCTGCTGCAGCAACCGCTTCTGCTCGTGTATATGCTTGTAACTTTCCTGTGAAAACTATGTGCTTTTTATAAAAAATGTGATTTTCATCTGCATCAATATTGGCAGTCTCCTCACCATATTCAATATTAGTAACCGATTTTTTAACCTTTTTGACAAGAGAAGACTTAAAACCGTCTGGAGATAAACTACCAATATTTATAAAAGCTTTTCGTTCAATATCATCTTTTACATTTAATTGAAATTCATTAGCTAGGCTTATCAACAGGTTGGCACATGCATTTGAATCATCTAGAGCATTATGATGGTTTTCTAGAGGGATACTGTAGTGGTTGCATAGATAATCCAAACTATAACTGCTTTGGTTAAGTAGTAGCCTTTTGGATAACTGATAGGTGCAAAGAAGCTCGTGATTAACTGGAGTAAGTCCATACCTTGTCAAATTGTCTCTGAGCGCGTAACCGTCAAATGGAAGGTAATGAGCAACAAGTATTTTATTATCTAATCTTGTCTTTACTTTTTCGTAAAATGCATCAAATGTAGGCGCATTCTTTACATCACTCTCTGTAATCCCATGTATAATAGTATTGTACCCATCAAAATGTTCTTCTGGATTAATCAGAGAATAGATTGAATCAACAATCTCACCCTTCTCTACAAAAGTTAAACCTACAGAACAAATACTGTGCCGGTTAGCGTTGGCAGTTTCAAAATCAAATGCAACAAACGATTTCAAATCATCATCTCCTTTGACTATTTTTCAGTTGGGTTAAGGTTGGGTCTATAGTTCGTAAGATATTAATCTATAAATCAATCTATAAATCAAATAACATCAGTTACGAAGCTATCATCTTCCATACTAAAACCAAATTGCCTAAAAGATTTCCACTTTCCATCGTTCTTATTTTCCAAACGAAACGATCCTATAGCACTTTTCACTCTAACATCCCCAAGAACATTTTTCTTTTTCTTAAAAGAGTAAACGTTAATTAACTTCTTGTTTTTCGGTTGGGGGTTTAGTCAAAATGCTCATTACATATGTTTGCGTCTGCTAATGTGACCGGCATGCCAATTGATGAGAAGAAGTTTTCCATTTTCTTAATTCCAGCTAAGGATGTTCCTTCTAAGTCATTTAAATCAATTTCAACATCCCACACGCGGTTCGCAAATTGCACAAAACGATTCACATCATGCTTGTATACGTACTTCATCCATGCCGGGAAAATAATTGCAAGCCCAGCTCCATGGGTAAAGTGGAACGCGGGGTCAGTTTTCTCGTTCCAGCACGACCTTAAACTTTTCCACACAGACCAGAAACAATAAACCCCTTGTTCCCCCTATCTATGGACAAATCTACTAAAATGTCCATAGATAGGCTCTGGCTCTGTCAACTAGTTTCCTTTTTTCACGTTTTAAAGTACTTTTTATGGACAACTGTCCACGACATATACCAAGTACCGTTATCTAAAGGTTTTCACCCATTTAATTTTGTGAAATGTACATATGAATAATTCGTTATCTGGCTACAGTTTTATAAACCTCATAAATAAGTTCTTTCGTCTGTTCCCATCCAAGACAAGGATCTGTAATGGACTTACCAAATACTTCTGGTTCGCCTTGTCGTCCTTCTTCAAGATAAGATTCAATCATAAATCCACGGACATATTTTTTAATTTTGTCATTCCATTCACGATCAATCAGGATTTGACGAACGATACGGATTTGTTCTAAATATTGTTTACCAGAATTATCGTGATTCGTATCGATTAGGATAAATGGATTCTTAAGCTGCATATTTTCATAGATTTTTATTGCATCTAGTAAATTTTCAGTATAGTAATTGGGAATATTTTTTCCGTATTCATTTACCCCTCCACGTAAAATGGCATGAGCAAAAGGGTTACCTTCCGTTTCCACTTCGGCATAATGGAATAGAAAATTTTGTGCATTTTGAGCAGCGTAGACCCCATTAAACATGACATTCAAATTGCCTGAAGTAGGATTTTTCATGCCTGTTGGTACGTCAATACCACTTGCAACAAATCGATGTTGTTGATTTTCTACGCTTCGTGCCCCAATGGCGTGGTAGCTTACTAGATCATCAATCAATGAAAGATTTTCTGGATATAGCATTTCATCTGCTGTTGTCAAACCAGTCTCCGTAATTACTTTATAATGTAATTCACGAACTGCCTTGATTCCATTAATCAAGCTAGGTTTACCTTTTGAATCTGGCTGATGAATTAAGCCTTTATATCCATCACCATTCGTACGTGGTTTAGCTGTATATACCCTCATTACAATAAAAATCTTATCCTTTACTTCTTCTTGTAATTTCGCTAAGCGACGAGCATATTCAAGAACAGCTTCTTCATTATCCGATGAACAAGGACCGATTATCAAAAGCAAGCGGTCATCTTCGCCTCTAATAATTGCATTAAGTTCATGATCACGTTGTTCTTTTTGTTTTAATGCTTCTCCTGTTAATTTGCCAAGCTCTTTAATTTCTTTAATATTGATTTTAGGGCTTATTTCTCTAAAAGTCATAATGTTATTACTCCTTATTATTAATAGTAAGTAGAGGGCATCCGCAATACCAAACCATGTAAAGAACACCTTCCCATTAGCCAATTCACCTAGATCACAAACGATAAATGAAACACCAATATTCTGGCGCATTTCCATCTACAATAGAAATATCCCTCTCTTATTATTAAAGAGCCTATCCCTTACCTTGAAATTCTTCTTGAACACCGTTAGCATAAAGATTAACAGCCGGATAGTCTGCAGGGTATCTACCTTCTATAAGAGTACCAGTTTAGAAACGAATAATCTATCTATTAAAAACGTACAGTGGAACGCAGGGTCAGGTTCCTCGTGCCAGCAGGGGGAACGCGGGGTCAGTTTTCTCGTGCCAGCAGGACCTTACACTTTTTCACATAGACCAGAACAGTAAAGCTGACCCTCTGTCCCATCAATCCTTTATTGTTCAATGTTATAAATTAATCACTAACTATAGTGTGGTATTTTTTGCTAGTAAGTACGAATTCTTTCTCAGGCTCCTACTCACTCTTAAACGCAGCTGAAAAGACAATTCTTTTGAGGACGGTGCAAAAAAGTACAGACTGCTTTTGGCATTTAAGAAATATTCCAATTGCGAAAAAATTTACAGAACTTAAGAGCGAGAAAG
>NZ_JBJGXI010000067.1:0-21274 GCF_045635475.1 Radiobacillus sp. PE A8.2
TGCACTACGTTACGACGCATTTCACTTCAAATATGACAAACAAGCAACAAACTCTACGAAAAGAGCCTTATATTAAGACCTTACCTTTGACAACAATGGATGGCGTTGCTATCTTGGTTTTAATAGGAGGCGGTATAAATGTCCATTTATGAGTTCTCAGTACAAAAAATTAATGGAGAAGAAACATCACTAGCAAATTATAAAGGCAAAGTACTACTCATTGTAAACACTGCCAGTAAATGTGGGTTCGCTCCGCAACTTGATGGTTTACAGGCACTTTATGATAAGTATAAAGACCAAGGTTTAGAAGTGCTTGGTTTCCCTTCAAACCAATTCATGAATCAAGAACCAGGATCGAATGATGAGATTAATGAAATTTGTAAAGTAAACTACGGCGTTACCTTCCCAATGTTTAGTAAGATTGATGTAAATGGTTCTAATGCGCATCCATTATATAATTACTTAACGAGCCAAGCATCAGGAATATTATCTAAAAAAATCAAGTGGAACTTCACGAAGTTTTTGGTAGACCAAGAAGGCAATGTCATTAACCGTTATGCTCCACAAAAGGAACCGAAAGATATAGAAGATGATATAAAACAGGCGTTAGGTAAATAATTCACTATAAAAAAATCGAGTATAAATCACAAAGTGGATTATACTCGATTTTTTTATCTATATTCTAATAAGCCTTCGCCCAATAAACAAGCTTGTCTGCTTTCTCACCACAATAAACACAGTGAGCGGACACAGTTTCTTGTTCAAACGGAATACACCTAGAAGTTGCTGCTGTTTCTTCTTTTATTTTTTCTTCACACTCCTTGCCGCTACACCACATCGCTTTAATAAAACCTGGCTTTGACTCCAGCAGTGAAATAAATTCGTCCATATTTCCTGCCACACTAGTTTTATCGTTACGTAATTGTAGTGCTTTTTGGAATAGATTTTCTTGAATGTCTTCTAATAGTTGAGATATGGTAGCTTCCAACGCTTCCATTTCTACAAAAGTCTTTTCACCTGTGTCTCTGCGTGCTAGCACTACATGGCCTTTTTCGATATCTTTTGGACCAATTTCAAGACGTAGTGGAATGCCTTTCATTTCATACTCATTAAACTTCCAACCAGGCATTTTATCACTAGCATCGATATCAATTCTGAAGGCTTTGCTTAGACGTTCCTTTATTTCATAAGCCTTATCAAGGACACCTTCCTTATGCTGTGCTACTGGTACGATCATCACTTGCTTCGGTGCAATTTTTGGTGGTACAACAAGACCACGGTTATCTCCGTGCACCATTATTAGTGCACCAATTAGCCTTGTCGTAATTCCCCAAGACGTTTGATGAACTGGCTGAAGTTCACCTTTCTCATCTGTATAGGTGATGTCAAATGCTTCGGCGAATCCCGTGCCCAAGTGATGACTTGTTCCTGTTTGAAGCGCTTTGCCATCGTGCATCAGACTCTCAATGGTAAGGGTGTAATTCGCACCTGCGAACTTTTCCTTCTCTGTTTTTTGACCACGAAGAACCGGAATCGCTAAGTAATCCTCACAAACAGATGTGTAGACATCAAGCATTTTTCTCGTTTCTTCTGCTGCATCTTGATCTGTTGCATGACACGTATGGCCTTCTTGCCATAAAAACTCTAAGGAGCGCAAAAACGGTCTTGTCGTTTTTTCCCAACGCACGACATTGCTCCACTGATTGTAGAGCTTTGGCAAGTCTCGGTAAGAGTGAATGATCTTAGAGTAGTGTTCGGCAAACAGCACTTCAGACGTTGGGCGAACAACAAGTCGTTCTTGCAATTCTTCATCTCCGCCGTGTGTTACCCATGCAACTTCAGGAGCGAATCCTTCAATATGGTCTTTTTCTTTTTGCAATAAACTTTCTGGAATGAACAATGGGAAATACATGTTTTCGTGACCAGTTTCTTTAATTTTCTTGTCTAGTGTATCGCGAATGTTTTCCCAAATTGCATATCCATACGGACGAATAATCATCGTTCCACGAACAGAACCATAATCAACTAGATCTGCCTGTTTAACTACATCGGTATACCACTGTGCAAAATCTTCTTCCATCGCGGTTACTTTTTCTACAAACTGTTTGTTTTTTGCCATGCTATTCACCTTCTTATATTATTTTGTGGACGCAAAAAAACCTCAGAATCCCAATAAGGGACCGAGGTTTGGTGGTACCACCCTTGTTTACAGCATAAATAGAGCTGTACACTTTTATTTGATAACGGATTGTCATCCGCAAGTATCTTATTCGATACCGTGCTCCAAGGCAGGTTCCAATGGGTCTAATGGAAATTTGCAGCAACCATTTCCTCTCTGTGTAATAGACACCCTTTGTAATAGTCCTTATCAATGCTTTTTCATCTATATGATTATTCTTACTATAAGAATCTATCGCATCGATGTCAAGATTTGCACTGTACTTTTCTAAATTTTCAAGTCCATTTTGGCATATTTATCACAGTTACACCGATAATAATTGCTAGCAAACCGATTAATGTTTGCACACTAAAAGCTTCTTTCCAAAAGAAGACACCAATTAGTACTGTAACCGCTGTACCAACACCAGCCCAAATCGCATACGTTAAGCCGATTGGCAAATCCTTAAGAGCAAGTGATAAGAAATAGAAGGAAACGGCATATCCAGCTAGGGCAGCAATCGTTGGTATTAACCTTGTAAATCCCTCCGACATCTTCAGCATTGAACCACCAATAATTTCCGTTACAATTGCAATAGCCAGCATTAAATATGCCATAAAAACATGCCTCCTTCACATTTATAAAACCTGTAAACTGTCTTTGTTTTCTTAGTTTATTTTTACAAAAAGAAAAGAATAAAAGCTACTATCGCCTTTTATCCTCTGGTATAATGCCATACAGTAGTATGTCGACAATTTGAGTTAGTGCCTCATTCACCGTAATGTTGTTTTGATAGAAAAATCCTTGATCAAATGTTGTATTAAAAGCCTCTATTAACACTTTCATAATAACAACGGTCGAGTAATTCGATTCTACTTCGCCCTGTTTGATACCTTCTTCAATTATTTGTTCTAGTTCTTCCCAATCTTCCTGTAATGAATCATTGATGTTTTGCCATAAATCAGGATAATATCGTTTCATGCCTTCAAGAACAGGTCGATCATATATTTGATAATACTCTGGAAGCACTAGCATTAAATTTTTAACTTTTTCTATTAGTGTAAGTGTTTGATCTGCAATAATATTGTTAGTTTTTTCGTCTGTTTCTTTTAAGATTCGTTCAACAATTGTCTGGATAATCTCTTCTTTCGATGAAAAGTGCTCATAGATGGTTTTTTTGCTAATCCCCATCCGTTCTGTAATATTATCAACAGTAAAACGCATGCCGCTCATTTGAATCTCTTCTACTACAGCCCGCAAAATTCGTTCCTTCAATTGGATAACCCCGATTCAGAGATGTGTAAATTAAATAAACTATTTTAGTTTAAAAAGTTTCCTTAGGCTTATTATATGCTATTTCACCTTTTTTTGTCAATGCCATCACCGCTGGTATCTATTTTTCCTTGAAAAGCATATGCTAATTTCTCCGCAACAACAGTAATTATTTCGATATTCCATGGTGCTCGCCTATTTTCAGCAATATCAAGCCACAATCGACCTTTTGCTGGCCAAAATGTAATTTCTAGTACACCTTTCTGTTTACCCCTTTTTACATGCCAATGATAACTTCCCTTTTTTGTACTCAATGTAGTTCGCTGAGTTATCGTTAGTTGAAATTCTGCGATGATTTCCTCGATTTGATCACAAATAATACCTTCATCGAATGGCTTAACTTCCGCCAACTTCTTACTTATTACATCATAAGTAATCACTTCATACCTCTCCTTGCTTTAATGATTAAAAAATGCGGATTAGTCATCAGATAATCAAATGCACTTTTATTCTTTTCCTTCATAGCTACGATTGGCTGAGGTTCCACTAATCTGTCAATCACAAAATACTGTGATATTTGATTAACTATATCTTCTAGCGGTCTTCGGTAAAAAGATACTGTGGTTGTTTTTCCTTGCTTCTTCCATTGATCCGTCAACAATTGTTTTGAAAAATAATCTTCACTTTCTTCAAATTTATGAAAATCCATAAATGGGTGATGAACAGAAAAAAGTAGTGAACCACCAGGCTTTAAGACACGCTTAAATTCCTGTAATGCTGACTGCCAATCCTTTATATAGTGGAGTGTTAATGAACTGAGAATTAAATCAAACGTTTGATCAGCCCACGGAAGTGATTCGGTTAAATCCTGACAAACTACCTCTACTTGGCTACCTACTCTTTTTTTCGTTGCTTTTACCATTTCCGGACTAATGTCTACTGCAGATACTTGTGCACCAAGCTCGAGCAGTTTCGCTGTATACCATCCCGCTGCACAACCTGCGTCTAAGATTCGAATTTCGTTCAGGTTACCTGGTACTTCCGCTAGCATTGCTGGCCGTTCATAATCGGTGTTGTACGGACTACTATGATCAACTTCTTTTTCGTAGGCTTTTGCAAGTGCATCGTATGTGTCTTTTATCGATTTTTTCATGCATGTCCTCCTCCTTACGTCATCTTTAACAGTGATCCCGATCTATTAGAGCGTGTCTCAATATGGAACGAGCTCGGTAGATTGATCAACCAAGCTCGTTAACGTATAACTTCTATTCCGTATCTTCACCAATAATTCTAACTTCTCTCTCCAACTCGACACCAAATTTATCTTTTACTGTCTTTTGCACCATTTCAATAACCGATATATATTCTGTCGCTGTGGCATTATTTTTATTAACAATAAAGCCTGCATGCTTCGTAGACACTTCTGCACCACCGATCCCTTTACCTTGCAGCTCACTATCTTGAATCAATTTTCCTGCAAAATAACCAGGAGGTCGTTTAAACACACTTCCACATGATGGATATTCTAACGGTTGCTTCGATTCACGTTTATAGGTTAAATCATCCATTACCGCTTTAATACTATCATAAGATGCTGGTTTCAAATCAAAACGCGCTTCTAAGACAATGTAGCCTTTATCCGGTATATTACTCGTACGGTAATCAAGGTCTAAATCCTCCGCAGCAAGTGTTAATAAATTTCCTTCTCGATCGACAACAATTGTGTGATGCAAAACATCTTTAACTTCTCCACCGTATGCTCCTGCATTCATATATAACGCCCCACCTACCGTTCCCGGAATGCCGCAAGCAAATTCTAAACCGGTTAACGTGTCTTTTAAGGCGTGGCGGGATACATCAATAATTCTGGCTCCACTTTCGGAAAAAACAGAATTTCCTTCAGTACGGATTGTAGTGAACCGCTTCAATGTCATTACAATTCCACGGATGCCACCGTCCCGTACAATTAAATTTGAACCATTACCTAACAAGGTAAAAGGTACGTCTAATTTGTTCGCCAATTTTATGATTTCTTGTACTTCTTGTTTATTAGAAGGTGTTACGAAATAATCTGCCTTACCACCTAAGCACGTATACGTATGATTTTTTAAGTATTCATCAAGTTTCACATTCTCTTTATCTGTAATAGAAATTAGTTGGTTATATATCGAATGGTCATTTGCCATATTTATCATTCCTTTATTAGAGGTTGTTCAAAAAGACACACTATTAGTAAGTTACGTCTTCAGACAAACGCCAAAATTTAATACACTCTAGTCAATTTTCAGCAATCCAAAATTACATACAGTTGGATAGGAAATACGATGTAAGGTAATTATGAAATTGACTCACATAAGAAGATTATAGCAGGTAGATAAGCTAGGCGGCAATCCCGTTTGGAACTCCTGTTTATATGTATGATAAATACTGGGGTAATGTGTCCTACCGAAATGAAAAAACTGGAGGTGTGCTGTGGTCCTGGCGAGATGTGAGCTGTTTGAAGTTGGCGGACACCACAGCTCTTATATGTGACAAAAGTGTTATATGTGGAATTGTGCGGACACCAGTGCACTTATTTGAATAAAATGCTTGCTGTTATATGCTGTTTTTAGTACATAAGGGCTCTGGTGGCTGTCAAATAGTCAAATCCAGCATTTCAGATAAAATAAGTGCTCCTATGTCCGCGAAAATACCTAGCCTGCTTGTGTGTCCTAATCACAGACCAGTGACGGCGTTCCCTGAGGCAAGAAAAGAAAGTTTACGAAAAGAGCCTCCTTAGTTTATATTGCCTGACCCGATTCAATACCGTTCATAATAAATGTGATCATATCATCTATTTCTCGTTCATTGTCCCATTGTTTATTTGGCATGACAATATACCTAGTAATCACAAATCCGAGAAACGTCGATAAAGAAAAGCGAATAATAGTAGGGATAGGAAATTCTTTTAACTTCCCCTGTTTTTGGAATGCTATAATCACTTCTTCTAGCCTTGGATAGACTTTGGCCTGGAAGTTTTCCTTTAAGACAATTTGGATCTCCTCATGAAAGGCTATTTCTTGTAAAACAATTTTAATCAAAGGTAAATTCCCTTCTACAAATTCCAAACGATTCGTAATGAATGCACGTAATAAATCTTCAAATTCGTTAAATTCTTTCTTAAAAATATCGTTAACCATCTGTGAAGCAAAAAAAGGAACGGCAAGCTTCATGAGTCCTGGTTTAACAATCGAAAGTAACAAGTCTTTTTTCGTTGGGAAGTGACGAAAGATTGTTCCTTCTGCTACTCCTGCTTGTTTGGCAATCTCACTTGTTGATGTAGCTGCATATCCTTTTTCCGCAAAGATTTCGATAGCGGAAATAATGATTTTTGCTTGTTTAGTAGTTAACGACACTTCTTGTGCTTCCATTAGCTGTTTCACATACGTTTCATCCATCCTAACGGCCTCGTCTCTGTTTTATTTTCGGTATGCTTTTAGTGTACCAAGATTAAGAAGGAAAAATAAAATGGAAAAACCTAAGATGATAATTATATCGGTTTGAATGGCCTCGAAGCCGTTTCCTTTAATCATTACTTCTGTTAGTGCATTTGCACCATATGAAATCGGCATTATTTTACCGATTGCTTCAACCCAAACCGGGGCATTTTCTAAATTGAATAATCCAGAGAAAAAGGCTTGCGGCACGATCACAATCGGTATAAATTGCATAATCTGAAATTCATTTTTCGCGAATGTTGAGAGCCATATACCTAACGTTAATGCACAAAGTGCTAGCAATAATGTGATAAGCATGACATAGAAGATCGACCCTTGTAATGGGATGTTAACAACATAAACCGCAAATAATACGACGATAATAGATTGGAGAATTGCACAAATTCCGAAGCCAATAATGTAGCCGGTAATCATTTCCCAACCTTTAAGTGGCATCGCAAATAATCGCTCCAATGTACCACGTGATTTTTCTCTTAGAAATGAGATTCCACCAATTAAAAACACAAAGAAAAATGAAAAGAAACCGATCAAGACTGGACCGACATAATCAAAGGTTGTGGCCGATTCAATGCCGTAATAATAGTTGGTTTGTATTGATTGGTCTGGAGTTGTGTTTGCAGCAGAAAAAGCCTGTTGGAGCATGATCTTGATTTGCTTGGCGTTTGGTTCACTATCATCAACTGTAATTTGCACCTTATTATTTTGCCATTCTACAACTGCATCAATCTCAGAATTCCTTAATGCATCAAACGGATTTTCTATTTCATCAATTTGCATATCAGACTCTTCCAACACTTGAGATAAATGCTCCGGTATATTTATAGTCGCAATTGTTGGTGGTGTGGATTCGTTATCTAATACTAACCACGTTAAAGTTAAAATAAGTAAGGGTGCAAATAAAAGTAATGCTAACGATCGTTTATCCCTGATAAATTGTTGCAGAATCCTAACGACTATCGCTTTAATTTTCAATTTGCTGCACCTCCATAAACCAAAAATGCTTGTTCAATGGTGTCTGTTTTCGTGTCGCCTTTTAGTTGGTCAGGTGAACCATCCGCAATAATCGAACCGTTTCGCATAAGAGCTAACTTATCGCACTTTTCTGCCTCATCCATCACATGTGTTGTAATTAAGATTGTCGTACCTTGTTGTTGTAATCTTGCAAAATAATCCCAAATCTCATTACGTAAGACCGGGTCAATTCCTACAGTTGGTTCGTCTAATAAAAGTAATTTCGGTTGATGTAATAAAGCAGCCGCTAAAGATAAACGTCGTTTCATTCCACCAGAAAAAGCTTCGACTATTTTGTTCTTTGCTGCTAATAAATCTAATGTATCAAGAACTTGTTCCACGCGCTTTTTAACATTTTTTCTAGGCACACCATAAATGGAAGCAAAAAAGGCTAAGTTTTCTTGCGCTGTTAATTCGCTGTATAAGGCATCAGATTGTGCCATGTAGCCAATATTGCTCATTGCCTTTAAAGAAGGCATCTTCATTCCTTCAACTATTACTTCTCCTTGGGTAGGTGTCAGTGTACCTGCTATCGTTTTTACTAAGGTAGTTTTTCCTGATCCTGAAGGCCCGAGCAGTCCAAAAATTTGACCTTCAGTTACAGAAAACGTGATGTCGTTCAGCACTTGTTGCTTTCCAAACCGATGAGAAACGTGGTTAATCGCTATTGCCGAATTCATAAAATCACACCTTTGTTTTATAGTGAGTGATTACTCACTTTTTATTTTACGCTTAAAGCTTTCCAGTTTCAATCTTTAATTAGAAAGAGTAATTAACTTTTTTATTGGTATAAACAAAGAATGAGCTGTTTATACAGCTCATTCTTTATAAAATACCTGAACATTTAATAATCAATTTTTTATTATATTATCAGCTCTGTTTACACTTAAACATAGAACCACCATTGATACCACAAAATAAAACACCCAATAACTAATACTGTATATAGCCAATACTATTTCAATAACTGACAATATTATAGAAGAAATTAATCCCGACACTACTTTTACATCTTTCAAAAACTTTGTAATTCATTATTTTACATCACCTCAATGATAACCGAAGATGCATTTAATGGTTCGACTTATCGAACTTTAATTTACCAGTAGGAAGGAAAACATCCTCTTTTTGGGTAACGTTAATTACTCGCATAATACCTCTTGCAACACCTATAACATAACCAATAAAAAGTCCCAAACCAACACCAATTAGCAGTAATGAATTAGGTGATATCTCTAAAATAGAAGGAGTGTTATTTCCAATCCAATATCCACCGAACATACCTATAAATATTATCGAACCAATGATCAAGAAACGATTAAAAACAGAACCAAGCATAACATCACGAATTTTCTTATCCATCTCAATAATCCCCTCCACTAAATTTATAAACCTTGCATCCATGGCATTGATAAATATATCAATTACCTCTTTAAAAGAAAGATTCCTGTTTTCCAAAATATATAAGAATTCTTCTTCATAGCGTTTTCTCCACTTTTTAGGATACAGATGGATTAGCCACTTCATATTAGACCTAACCTTTCAAATCCCAACTTGGTAACAGTTTCAATTTCCTTTAATTTTTCTTGTAGATACTGTCTGCCTTCAGAAGTAATTTGGTAAGGTTTTTTTCTATCTTTTGAGGGAATAGCCTCAATTAATTCTAATTTCTCCATTCGGCTAATAGCACCATATAAGGTCCCAGGTCCAAGTTTAATGTCGTATGAATTTTCAATGTCTTCCATGATTGCATAACCATGTTTGTTTCCCTCAGCTAAACTAATTAAGATAAACAAAGTTGGTTCAGAAAATCGGTCAGTTGAACTCACAGGCTTTTTGTCATCTCCTTTCAACTATTACACTTAACGTTATAACGTATAACGTAATAATAAACTATAAAAAATTATAAGTCAATTATTTGTGCACTTCCCACATCCTTATCCGATTTATGTTTATATAACTATTAACTTAGAATATTGACTGTCGCACACGCTCATCCGAATGCCAAATAAAAGTAAAACAGGGAACTCACCATGGAGTTCCCTGTTTGTGTTACTATTGTTGCTTGTTTTCCAAGCCTTGTTCGGCGAGTTGGATCATTCGTTTCACCATGAACAAGGCATATGCTATAATAGGTTTAATTAAAGATATTGGAGTGAATGCTGTGAGAAAAATGGACTTTTCTGATCTTAATAAAGATATTTTCGAAAAATTACCCACAGTTGAACGTTCCATTCTTCGCATGAAAGAGTCACAAAGAAATATACGTACTAGAGCCCGCGATGAAAATGAAATCAAGGTTCTTGACCAATTATGTTTAAAGCGTTGGAAGAAAGCTGAGCAAGAAGGTAAAGTGAAATACCTTAGTGAACGAGTGTGGTATTATGAAGTCGATTGAAGATGCTAAAAGAGAAATCGAATCCCTAATACCCGGAAATAAATTTCAAAAAATGTTAGGTGTTACAACAATACTTACAATTTTATTAGAAGAGCGGTATCGGATTTTCCCTGTTATTGTTGGTGGCTTTGCAGTAGAAATTTATACTAGAAGTGATTATACCACCATCGATGTTGATTTAATTATCAGTGATCGAAAGGTAGCAGGAGATATTCTCATTCAACTTGGATTTAAACCTGAAGGGCGTCATTGGTATCATGAGGATCTAATGGTGAGCGTTGAAATTCCAAATGACATGCTAGAGGACGCAGATTACGACAAAGTGATGGAACTTAATCTTAGCAATAACCAAAAAGTGTTCGTTATTGGAATAGAAGATATAATTTTAGATCGACTTCGAGCATGCATTCACTGGAAATCATCGTCCGATTGTGAATGGGGGCATCGCATGTTCTTAATCCACTACGATCGATTGGATCTTGAGTATATGAAAAGGGTCTCGCATGTTGACAATACCATAAAACAGTTAAACGATTGGATCGAAAATTTAAACAAGTAAGAAAAGAGTGGGGCGTCTTGCTCACAGAAAACGCTGTGGCCCCTTTGCCACAGCACCAACTAACTACAGGGGTAGGTAGGCGGAGTTAGACTAAAAAGGGAACTCTTAGCGAGTTCCCTTTTTATGTTGCTATTTTTGTTCACTTTCCAAGCTTTGTTCGGCGATTTGGATCATTCGTTTCACCATTTCGCCACCCACGGATCCGTTTGCACGTGCAGTCGTATCAGCACCAAGCTCGACACCGAATTCGTTCGCGATTTCTGCTTTCATATTGTCCATCGCTCTTTCCGCACCTGGCACCAACAATTTATTACTGTTTGCCATTCGTGATCATCTCCTAGTGGGTTCTAGTTGAACAGCTTTTTGCTGTTCACTACTTAAGGTGTACAGCACACGTTTAGTTACACCTGTTAACATAAGGAAAAGTGGCCCTTATTTAAATAAGGGCCACTCTTCCGGGTTAATTGCTCCACACTTTTGGATAATTGCACCATACGGGGCGGGAATTGCACCACAATCACGTGTTATTGATGCATACAACAGCGCAATTGCACCACACCGGCGCATAATTGCTCCAATCCCCCAAACCACACTACCCCATCAATGCTGCCATTAATGCTTTCTGGGCGTGGAGGCGGTTTTCTGCTTGTTGGAAGACTACTGACTGACCACCATCAATGACACCAGCAGACACTTCTTCGCCGCGGTGTGCAGGTAGGCAGTGCATAAAGATTGCTTCTGCATTAGCAAGCTTCATCAGCTCGTCATTCACTTGAAAATCAGCGAATGCTTGCTCCCGTTTCTGTTGCTCACTCTCCTGCCCCATGCTTGCCCATACATCCGTATAAATCACGTCCGCACCTTTTACTGCCTCTCTTGGATCATCTGTAACGATAACTTTATTGTTTGTGACAAATTGCTTCGCTTGGTTAACGAATGTTTGCTTTGGTTGATATTCTTTCGGAGCTGCAATACTGATGTCCACGCCCATAATCGCCGCACCGATCATCAAGCTGTTCGCCATGTTGTTTCCGTCACCAACAAAAGCAATCTTCAACCCTTCCAAATTACCTTTACATTCTATAATCGTTTGCATATCTGCAAGCACCTGACACGGGTGGTAATCGTCCGTCAATCCATTAATTACGGGAATACTCGCATTTTTTGCTAACTCGACTACATCGGCTTGTGAAAATGTCCGGATCATGATTCCATCTAAGTATCCAGATAATACTTTAGCGGTGTCTGAAATCGGCTCACCACGTCCTAATTGAATATCTTTAGAGCTAAGAAATAAACCAGTACCTCCTAGCTGATAAATACCTGTTTCAAAGGATACGCGTGTACGTGTCGAAGACTTTTCAAAGATCATTCCTAACGTTTTTCCTTTTAGCGGCTGTACTTCCTCACCTTTTTTACGTTCTGTTTTTAAATAGGCAGCCAACTCTAACAAGTACGCTATTTCTTCTTTGGAATAATCAGCTAACGTCAAGAAGTCTCTTCCTTTTAACTGCTTCTCTACATTCACAGAAGTAACACTTACAGTCATTTTAGTACACGCTCCTTTTTATTGATTTCTGTATGTTCTTTCATATAGTCATTGATCGCCACTGGTGATTCTTGTTGTTGCTGTGAAGCCTTTACGTAGGCAACGAGCGACTCAACTGCTGTTAAACAAATCGTATCTGATTTTAATGCAGCTTCTCGTAAATTCACATGTGCACTTGAAGCACCGGTACATGCAACTAAATCAAATTCACTATCAATACATGGCTCTTCTGCATCATGTAGCTCAAGCGTTCTTGCAACCGCAATTCCTTTACCTGCAAGTAGTTCAGAAGTAGCTGCATCAGCAACAATATTCGTCTTAATATTTGATAAAGATTCGAGTAAAGCTTGGTTGTTCATATCCTTCTCGGTAATTGACAAATAAATTGATGCTTCTTCTGTTAATGGGATCAAGCTTTTTTCTTTCCAGCCAAATGCCTTCGCTAATGCGGCCTCTACTGTCGTACCTAAGCCAATTGCTTCTCCAGTTGATTTCATTTCTGGTCCTAACAATGGATCAACACCAGCTAATTTGTTTGTAGAAAACACTGGCATTTTCACTGCATAATACGGTATTTCTTTGTGTAAACCAAGTTGCCATTCTTGATTTTTTAGTGCCTCACCCATTTGCACGCGCGTAGCTAAATCAATCATTGGTACTCCAGTTACTTTACTAGCTATCGGCACGGTACGAGATGCTCGCGGGTTTACTTCTAAAGCGTAAATAATATTGCCATCATCGCTAACGACAAACTGGATATTTAAGATCCCTTTCACCTTTAGCTCTGCTGAGATTTGTTGGGTGTACGTTGCTATCTTCTCTTTCTGTACTTCTGTTAGCCCTGGAGCTGGAAAGATAGCAATACTGTCACCAGAGTGCACACCTGCGCGCTCAATGTGTTGAAAAATGCCAGGTATTAGCACATCATCACCGTCACAAACGGCATCTACCTCTACTTCACTACCCGAGATAAAACTATCCACTAATAATGGGAAAATTCTTGTTCCAGGTGAAGACTGCTTCAATCCTTCAAGGTAATTAAACAGCTCGGTCTCGTTACGAACGATTACCATACCACGACCACCAATTACATATGACGGACGAATTAACACCGGATATCCAATTCGCGCCGCAACCTCTTTCGCATCATTCGTGTCCATGACCGTTTCCCCTGGAATATGTGGAATATTTAACTTTTTTAATAACTGATAAAATTGATCCCGATCCTCTGTAGCTTCGATCACAGACAACTCGGTACCAGCAATTTTTACGCCAGCCTTACTTAGCCCATCTGCTAAGTTTATTGCTGTTTGCCCACCAAATTGTACAAGTACGCCGTCCGCATTTTCTTTACGTACTACATTGATCACATCTTCTTCTGTTAACGGTTCAAAATAAAGATGGTCTGCAGTGTTAAAATCGGTACTGACTGTTTCTGGATTGTTGTTCACAACAATTGCATCGATTCCTTGATCTTTTAACGACATCGCTGCATGCACAGAGCAGTAATCAAATTCAACACCTTGCCCAATTCGGATCGGCCCTGACCCTAAAACGACCATGCGCTTTTTACCTGTTAAGGGCTCTACTTCATCGAATTCGGTCCACGTTCCATAAAAATATGGCGTGTCTGCCGAAAATTCTGCGGCACATGTATCAACCATTTTATATGATGGATTTATATTTAATTCCTGTAAGCGCGCTTCGATTGCACTCGGCTCAATCGATAACAGCTCTGCTAGTGTCTTGTTGGTAAAACCTAGTACCTTTGCTGTACTAAGCGTATTTGCGTCCAATTGCTCCCAGCCAGTTTGCTGTATATCCTTCTCCATTCTTATTAACTTTGCGATCTCATTTAAGAAATATTTATTAATGCTCGTCAATTCATGGAGTGCATCAACCGTGTAGCCTCTGCGTATAGCTTCTGCTAAGACAAATAAGCGCTCATCGGTAGCCTGTACGACCGCTGTTTCCAGCTCTTCTTTTGACAGCCCTTGAGCAGATGGTAATGATAAGTAATCTAATCCAACCTCTAGTGAGCGTATTGCTTTATTTAATGCAGCAGGGAAATTACGGGCGAGAGCCATAACCTCGCCAGTTGCTTTCATTTGCGTTCCAAGCAAACGATCGGCGTGCGCAAACTTATCGAATGGCCAACGCGGGATCTTTACCGCAATATAGTCAATTGCTGGTTCGAAGCTTGCATACGTATCTCCCGTTATCGGATTCAGCACCTCATCCAAGTGATAACCTAGTGCTAACTTGGCAGCGATTCGTGCAATTGGATATCCAGTTGCTTTCGATGCAAGTGCACTTGAACGGCTTACTCGCGGATTTACTTCAATAATAATGTACTCATCACTAACTGGATCAAGCGCAAATTGGATGTTACATCCGCCAACAACGCCAAGCTCACGAATGACACGACAAGAAGAAGTTCGCAGCATTTGATACTGACGATCTGTCAGGGTTTGTGATGGAGCAACGACAATGCTGTCCCCCGTATGGACACCAACCGGATCGATATTTTCCATGTTACAAACAATAATGCACGTATCATTGGCATCACGCATAACTTCATATTCAAGTTCTTTCCAGCCTTTTACACTTTGTTCAATTAAAACTTGGCTAATCGGGCTTGCGTGTATTCCACTTTTAACAAATCGGATTAACTCTTTCTCATCGTTGGCAATCCCACCACCTGCACCACCGAGCGTATATGCTGGTCGGATGATAATCGGATACCCAACAGACGTAGCAAAACGAACCGCTTCGTCTACTGAGCTAGTCGATACACTCTCTGCAACCGGTTCGTTTATCGATTTCATCATCGATTTAAATAGCTCACGATCTTCACCATTTTGTATCGTATCTAACGGGGTTCCAAGTAAATTTACATTGTATTGCTTTAGCACTCCTGCCTCCGTTAAGGCAATAGCAAGATTTAGACCGGTTTGACCACCAAGTGTTGGTAGCAAACCATCTGGTCGCTCTTTTTTAATGATTTCCGTTATCGATTCAACCGTTAACGGCTCTAAGTATACTTGATCAGCGATATTTAAATCCGTCATAATCGTGGCAGGATTGTTGTTTACTAGCACAACTTCGATGCCTTCTTCTTTTAGTGCTAAACAAGCTTGGGTACCAGCATAATCAAATTCTGCTGCCTGCCCAATAACGATCGGTCCTGAACCGATGACGAGTACTTTGTGAATATTATCTAGTTTAGGCATGCTGTTTCTCTCCCTTGCCTACCATCTGGCTGACGAAATTTTGAAAAATATTATGTGTATCTATTGGTCCTGGGTGTGCCTCTGGGTGGAACTGTACAGACATTACCGGTTTTGTTCGGTGCATTAAACCTTCAACAGATTTGTCATTAACATTAATGTGTGAGATGTTCCATTCATTGATTGGCACAGAATCCATATCAACTACATAGCCGTGATTTTGCGATGTAATCACTACTTTGCCGGACATTAAATCTTTTACTGGGTGGTTGCTGCCACGGTGACCGTATGGCAATCGTTTTGTTGTGCCGCCATATGCTAAGGCAATCAACTGGTGACCAAGACATACACCTAGTGTCGGATAGATATCTGCAATTTGTTTTATATTATTTGCAAGATAGTTTAAATCCTTTGGGTTACCAGGGCCATTCGATAATACAACCCCGTCAGGATCAAACTTATTTATTGTTTGGAGTGACGTATCAAACGGTACAACAGTAACATTACAACCTAATTCTAATAATGAATTAGTGATCGAATGCTTGTAGCCAAAATCGATAACAATCACGTGTGGATTTGGCACACCACTGAACTTCTGTGATGATGTAAAATGTATAGATTTTGTAACGGATACCTTTTTGACAATCTGTGGGTCAGAAATGAATTTTTTAGGTTGATCATTGGGACGCTTTGATATTTTGCCATACACTTCACCGTGTTCCCGAATAATTCGTGTAAGGGCGCGTGTATCAATGCCATAGAGCGTTGGGATATTATATTGTTCTACTATATCTACGATAGAACGACTAGATTCATAGTGTTCCGGTGTAAAACAAGGATTGGATATGATCCAGCCTGCGAGGGAAGGCTTTAAGCTTTCATTGTCTATATCATTAAATCCATAGTTTCCTATTAGTGGATAAGTCATTGTGACAATTTGACCTGCATAAGAAGGATCAGTCATTACCTCTTGATAACCTGTCATAGCTGTATTAAAAACCATTTCACCTTCAACAGCCGTTGTACTACCAAGCCATTTCCCCTCTAATACATCTCCAGTACTTAATACGAGATAACCCGCTTGTTCACTCATGATTTTTTCTCCTCCCCTAAGAAAAATAAATATTTATACTATATAACTAATATTTATGCATTGGTGGTAAAAAAGAAGAACTAAGCCCCTCTTGCGGCGGAAACTTAGCTCTTCATTAGATCTATTTACCTTGTATTAATTGCGCGTGCTCATTAATCCAATTTGTATTCTGTTCTAGTAATTTTTCAGCTGTAAGTAACTGTTCTTCTACTCGGTTTCTTGCTGTGCCACCAGCAACATTACGTGCGTTCACAACAGCCTTTGGTGTCAATACATCAAAAATGTCCTGTTCAATTAATGGTGAAAACTCTTTAAACTCATCTAATGTTAAGTCGAGCAAGTATTTCTGTTTTTGAATACAATCTAACACCACTTGACCAACGACCGCATGAGCTTCTCTAAACGGTAAGTCCTTACCGACCAAATAATCTGCAAGGTCTGTTGCATTCGAATAATCCTTCGCTACAGCCTCATACATTACTTCTTTTTTGACGTGCATCGTTTCGATCATTGGTGCATATAGCGCAAGTGCACCTTTTAACGTCTCAACGGTGTCAAACATACCTTCTTTATCTTCTTGCATATCTTTGTTATAAGCTAAAGGTAAACCTTTTAATGTTGTTAACATCCCTATCAAGTGACCATACACACGTCCGGTCTTACCTCGCACAAGTTCAGCCACATCAGGATTTTTCTTCTGTGGCATCATGCTACTACCAGTACAAAATGCATCGTCTAATTCGATAAAATTAAACTCAGCACTTGACCATTGCACGAATTCCTCTGATAAACGAGATAAGTGCGTAGAAATTAATGACGCATGTGATAAGAATTCGACTACAAAATCACGATCACTAACAGCGTCAAGACTATTGTCACAAATACCATCAAAGTTTAGCTTTTCCGCTACATAATGGCGATCAATTGGAAAGCTCGTTCCTGCTAGTGCACCTGCACCAAGCGGTGACTGGTTCACTCGCTTCCAGCTATCCGCTAGTCTTTCAACGTCACGCTGAAACATGAAAACATAAGCCATCATATGGTGGGCAAACAACACTGGTTGCGCACGCTGCAAATGTGTATATCCCGGCAAAACCGTATCTAAATTTTGCTGCGCTTGCTTGTAAAGGGCTTGTTGGACATCAACAAGCAACTGACTAATCGTTACAAGAGCCTCGCGTAAGTATAAACGCATATCAAGTGCTACTTGATCATTCCGGCTTCTACCTGTGTGTAGTTTTCCACCAACAGCACCAATCTCATCTATAAGCAGCTTTTCCACGTTCATATGGATATCTTCGTTTTCTTCACTTAAAACTGCTTCACCAGCTTTAATTTTTTTAGCAACCACTTGTAAACCTTCGGAAATGGTTGCTGCATCAGTTGCTGAAATAATATTGCATTTTGCTAACATATCAACATGGGCTAGACTTCCTTGGATATCGAATTGCGCCAATTTTTGGTCGAACGAGATTGATGCCGTATATTCGTCCACTAGTTCATTTGTTGGTTTTGTAAACCGTCCGCCCCATAATTTCATTGTTTGACAGCTTCCTTTACATCAACATTGATTTTATCGATAGATGCATCTTTTTTCGCATGTGCTTTCGTAACAGCCGCATGAACTTTAGTTGGTAATCCCCATAATTTAATAAATCCAAGCGCTGCATCATGATCAAACTGATCTTCTTTATTATAAGTAGCAAGATCGAAATCATATAATGAATTCGCAGACTCACGACCGATTACTTGTGCATGACCTTTATACAATTTCACCTTAACGGTACCAGACACATATTGCTGTGTTTGTTCAATAAATGCTTTCAGTCCATCTGTTAATGGTGAATACCATAATCCATCGTATACACATTGTGCTAATTTATGTTCAATTGTTGGCTTAAATTGTGAAACCTCTCTTGTTAACGTGAGTGCTTCTAATTCTTGATGCGCTGCGATTAAAGTTAAGGCTGCTGGGCACTCATAAATTTCACGAGATTTAATACCAACTAAACGGTTTTCCACATGGTCAATCCGGCCAACGCCGTGTTTTCCTGCAATAGCATTTAGCTCTAAAATTAATTCATGAAGTGGTAATGATTTACCATCGATAGAAACCGGCTTTCCTGCTTCAAATGTAATTTGAATAACTTCAGGCTTATCCGGTGCATCAACAGGATCTACCGTTAATTCATATGCTTCTTTTGGTGCTTCTGCCCATGGATCTTCTAAAATACCACATTCATTACTGCGTCCCCATAGATTTTGGTCAACACTGTATGGGTTATCTAAATCAACAGGAATTGGAATATTATTTTCTTGTGCATATTTAATCTCTTCGTCTCTTGTCATTTTCCATTCACGAACTGGAGCTACGATTTTTAATTCAGGATTCAAAGCAGTAAAAGCAACATCAAAACGCACTTGGTCGTTTCCTTTACCTGTACAGCCGTGCGCAACAGCTACCGCACCTTCTTTATTTGCAATATCTACAAGTACTTTCGCAATAAGTGGTCTTGATAAAGCAGATACGAGCGGATATTTTCCTTCATATAACAAGTTTGCTTTTAATGCCGGTAACACATATTCTTCAGCAAATAGTGCTTTAGCATCTACTGTATATGATTTAATCGCACCCACATCTAATGCTTTCTTCTTAACAAATTCCAAATCTTTTCCTTCACCAACATCTAAACCTACCGCAATTACATCATAGTTATATTTGTCCTGAAGCCATTTAATCGCTACCGATGTATCTAATCCACCAGAATATGCCAATACAATTTTATTTTTACTCATATATGATCTCCCCTTACCTTAAGGTATAAATTATTTTCACACGGTTTCCTTTTGAGTTCGTATGAATTATTATGCACCATTAAGTATATTAATTCAATAGTTATGCGTGAATTTTTTTAAATATTTCACGATATATTCTCTAATCGGCTGTTTTCTGAAAGATTGTTTAAGTTTATGACTAACTTGAAGTAAACTCCGTCGTAGTACTTAGGTGCTCACGACCTTAGATGTGCACCGCTCCGTCCCTACACTTTGCTTTCCGCGGGGGGCAGTCTGAAGACCCCGCAGTGAGCGCTCTTTGCGAGGGAGGAGGAGTAGAGCGTTCCCCGCGGAAAGGGCGTATTTTTCAACAGCGACGTTGTAGCACACCACCAAGCACTACGTCGGAGTTTAGCTAAATTCCTAATTTTGAAGAACAACAACTTTTTTTGAAAAGCGCCTTTAAAAAAATAATCCGTTTTCATTTTTATAAAGAAAATATTAAATTGGTGTGACTTTTATAAATGTACATCGTCTATATGAGAAAGCCACATAAAAAAAGGGTGGGTCAATTGAAAAAAATTCTATTCGCTTTACTTTTTGCCTTTTTAATTTTGACAGCATGTAGCAGTAATGATAGTGAGTCAGCAAATGACTCTGACACAAGTTCTGGGAGTTATGACGGAAGTGCCGAAGAAAGCGCAGCAGATCGCGACATGGGATTTAACGATTCAGCTGACGAAATGATTGAGGGAGAAACTGCAGAGCTTCAAAATGAATCACCACAAGAAGCTGACGTAGACTTTGAAAATGCAGAGCAAGCAACTGAGCGCAAAGTAATTTACACCGCTGATCTTCGCGTAGAGGTTAATGATTACGAAAAAACCATATCCAATATTCAAAAGCAGGTGACCGCTACAGGCGGATACGTGGTGGAATCCCATACGTATGGCGGAGATGAAAATGAACTTAAAGAAGGTATGGTCCAGGTACGTGTTCCTCAAGAACACTTTCAATCATTTTTAGAATACGTTGAAAGTGGTAGTATGGACGTCTTGGAACGATCTGTTTCAGGTCAAGACGTTACAGAGGAATTTGTTGACTTGAAATCTCGTTTAAAATCGAAGCGAGTCGTGGAAGAGCGCCTGCTTTCGTTTATGGAAGGCGCAGAAAAGACAGAGGACCTTTTAAAGATTTCTAATGATTTAGCTAAAATTCAAGAAGAAATTGAACAAATCACAGGACGCATGAATTATTTGCAAAACAAAGCAGATTTAGCAACCGTTTCTATTTACGTAGTTGAAGATAGAGTAAACATTCCTAAAGTAAATGAAGAAAACTTAAACACATGGGAAAAGACGCAGCAGCAATTTATGGAAAGTATTAATTTCCTTATATCCGCTGCATCCGGACTATTTGTATTCTTTGGCGGTAGTCTCCCTATTCTCATCTTATTAGCAATTATCGGCTTAGTCGTTTATGGGGTTGTTAAAAAAAGAATTAAACCGTCCAAATCCACATCCTACTATGATCCAAATGATAAAAATGAACAATAACATATTAAAATGGAGCTGTCGCAAAATGCATATTATGCATTTGTTGACAGCTCCTTTTCTATATGAGATTGCTCATTTTGAGGTTCGTTATTCTATTTTGGGTGATACTAGGAAAATAGTTGAATTTTTGGCGCGCTTAAATAAGCCTCGCCTTTTTTTAAATTTCTTAAGCTGTA
>NZ_JBJGXI010000068.1:0-21081 GCF_045635475.1 Radiobacillus sp. PE A8.2
CTGAATAATTATAAAAATCATTTGCATCATCACTTAATCAAACTATCGCTTAAACGGGCTGATTATAAAAATTGTAAGAATTACTTTCACTTATGAGTATGTTAGGATGCCAAGCTAGATAAAAAAACCAAACAGATTCTGATACAATCTGCTTGGTTTATATGTTTTTATTTCCACTGTCTGAATTCAGGAGAATGTGCTCTCCAATATGAATTGTCTAAACTTGTAATCGAGATTCCACCACTCGATTTAGCATGAATAAATTCATTATTTCCCATATAAATACCAACATGTGATATACCACTTCTATACGTACCGCTAAAGAATACGAGATCTCCGACTGTCGGATTCGATACAGCCTTTGTAATTTCATATAAACCTGTCGTGCTTGCGCGATCTAAATCCATCCCTGCTTGATTAAATACATAGTATATAAAACCACTGCAATCAAACCCTGATGGTGCTTTCCCACCCCATACGTAAGGAACTCCTAGATATTTCTTACCTATTTCAATCGCTTTCTCACCAACTGAAATGCTCTTCTCTTGTTCAATTTTTGGTTGTGTAGATTGTGCAGGTGCTGTTAAACGAAGGACTTGTCCAACGTAAATCGTATCCGACGATAAGTTATTCCAGGCTTTTATATTATTTATCGAAACACCATATCTTTTCGCAATAAAATAAAGTGAATCTCCTGCACTTACTTTATATGCTGTCACATTTACTTGTGTTGGATTTGGTTGACTGTTAGAATTAGAAATTACTAACTTTTCGCCCACATAAATAGTTGAATTTGATTTGTTGTTCCAGTTGATTAGTTGAGATACTGAAACATTGTATTCTCTTGAGATAGCCCACAGTGAATCACCAGAACGAACTGTATGTGTCGTAGATTCTGTCATTTTAGAAGTTTCTAGAATTTGATTGATATAGATTGTATTTGATGTTAGATTATTGATTGATTTAAGACTAGAAATACTAGTGTCATGCTTTTGAGCGATCGACCAAAGCGAATCGCCAGACTGCACTTTATATGAAGCTGCTTCTGCTTTTCCTGAGAAACCTGCCGTTATTACTAATGCTGTTGCTACGGACAATACTGTTTTAGTAGTTTTTCTCATTGTCTCACTCCTCGATGTTTTTCGTGGTGACTGACATGAGTATAGCATCTATTTCCCGGGAAATGTCGAATGTTAACAACTTGTAACGATACTTAATATAGCTGACATAATAGTAGATTATTTTGGTAGATTTGGTTAATGATGATGTCTCCCACTCGGTTCTTAGATATTCCGGATTTGAAGTGAAACCCGACGCAACGTAGTGCTCGTGATTTCCGCTCCAGGCAGTCGCTTTTCGCTAGTTTAAAGCGTTTTTCTTTAAACAGTCACGGCTTCAGCTAACTCAGAAGCAAATGTTTTCGGTGGGACGAGTAATCGCAGTCCCAAAGAGCGCTTCTGAGTTAGCTGAAGCTCGCACTTTTCTCGCTGGAGTCGACTGCCTGGAGCTCCAATCATCCGACGTAAAGAATAATCCCGTTAGCAGCGGAGGAAATGCACTTCGACTCCTGAGGCCCGGCAAGGGTCATGCAGGCGTTGTCCGACAAGGACGGTTTTAGCCTGTAGTCCTTAAGAAACGGCGTAAGTGAGACCCCGAAAACATGAGTTCGAGGGAGGCTCACTAGCCCCCCCCCCCCGCGGAAAGCGAAGTGCATTTCCGGAGCGTTGTAAGCACTCTACAAGTTACGACGGAGTTTAGCTATTCATCTCATTAATAAAAAAACACCAATATCAGCAGCTGATATTGGTGTTTTTCTTTATGTTGATTCTCTTATGATTAATTCGTGTTCTAATACTACACTTTCAATACTTTTTCCCTGTAGCTTGTCAATCATCATAGTTGCTGCCATAGCACCCATCTTAAACATTGGTTGCGAAATTGTCGTCAATGTTGGATGTGTCATATTGGAGAAGCTTATTTTATCAAAGCCAATAAGTGCAATATCATTTGGTACTTGTAATCCACTTGTGTGTATTTGTTTCATTACCCCAATCGCCAGTATATCGGATACAGCGAAAACTGCAGTCGGTCGATTGTCTTGATCTAATAATTTTTTCATTGCTTGCTGGCCATCTTCGAAACCAACATCCTTTGTGTTGTAGATGAATTGTTTTTGCACAGGAATATTGAATTCTTTCAAAGCCTTTTCATAGCCTTGGCGACGTTCACGAGCATATAAAAAGCGTTCATCAGAATTAACAAGTGCAATTTTTTTATGCCCTAGCTTAATTAAGTGTTTTACAGCATGATAAGCTGCTAGTTCATTATTAATAGCTACATAAGCAATAGCTCCATCTTGGTCGTACTCACTGCATTGAATAATCGGATAATTAGCAGCTAGTTCATTTAATTTAACCTTATTAATGGTCGGATCCATTGAAATAATACCGTCTGCAAGCTTACTTCTAACAAGATTAAAATAAATCGTTTCCCTTGCAGGATTCGAGTCTGTTTCACAGAGCAATATATTGTAGCCCTTTGTTAAAGCTGTTTCCTCGATACCATTAATAATTTCAGAATAAAACGGGTTGGATATACTTGGAATTAAAACTAATAACAATTTACTTTCAGAAGTTCTTAGATTTCTACCAAGCACGCTAGGCTCATAGTTCAATTCTTTGATTGCTTGTTCTACTTTGATTTTTGTCTTTTCTGCAACTGTTGTGTGATCGTTAAGCACACGTGATACCGTTGCAACGGAAACCCCTGCTTTTTTAGCTACTTCTTGAATTGTTGCCACGATATCCCCTCCTGCTTCCTTGGTTAACATAATTGCTTTTTAGTTTTTAGCGTCTAATTTTGTTGATTACCGAAATAACTATAGAACATTGTGAGTTAGTCTGCAAGTTTAGCAAAAGTCAAACGAGCTACGTTACTATTAATTCACACTCACCATATCAGAGTTAAATCCTTTGTATGACAGCTCGAACCGGACTTCCATCACCATCTTTTATCGCTAACGGAAGTGCAATTAGATTGTATTCACCATCGTTAATCGCGTCTAATACGAGATTCTCCAAAATATGAATGCCGTTGTCATGTAGGGCATGATGTGTCGGTAGCGACTTGCTATCAAGCGGGTCCACAGATGGCATATTAACACCGATTAACTTGACACCTTTTTTTGCTAGGAAAGGTGCAATTTCTGGGTCTAGTTTTGGAATCTGTTTAGGAAACTGCGCTAGGTTTGTTAGTAAAGATGTACGTAATAACAAACGTTCAACACCTTCTAAGTTATGCTTTTTCAATGACTGTATATTAATGGTGTCAGACGCTGTTACATCAATTAGCAACGCCTTGCCTACATAAAGATTAACATCTAAATCGAGTATCTTTTCTCCCAGGTCATCAAAATGAAAAGGTGCATCAACATGTGTTCCCGTATGTAAACTAGTCGTAATTTGACCAATGTTTACTGATCCTGTTTCCTGCTTACTAAATGTTAGTTCATACGAATAAGCCGTATCGCCTGGCCAATTCGCCATATTATTCGTTAGCGGTTGTGAAATATCGATCCATTTATTTTTGTTCATTTAAGCTACAACACCTCGCTCATTCGGAAAGGTTTTATACGTCTTCTCTTCCATAATTTTTTTCAACTTGTGTACAGTCTCGTATACTTCAGTGAACGTATTGTACAACGCGACTGGTGCAAGACGAATGCTGTTCGGTGACCGAAAATCAGGTATAACGTTGCCTGCTTTTAAAGCCTTACATATGCGAGCTGCTTCCTTATGATTTAACAAAATGTGCGCGCCTCGCCGTTCAGCTGGAAGCACATCAACAGTAAAACTATATGCTTGTAACTCTTGCTTAACGAGAAGCAATAAATAATCTGTTAACTGCAATGATTTGTTACGAATTTGGTCGATTCCTGCTTCTTGAAAAAGTTCGAGTGACCCTAATAACGGTGCTGAGCTTAGCAAGTGAGGTGTCCCAATTTGATAAGCACCAGCATCTACTGCCGGAGTTAAATGATGCTCCATATCAAACTGCTTTTCTTTTGTCGAACTAAACCAGCCTGCCAGACCCGGTGCTTGTCCAAAGTGTCTTTCATGAACAAATATTCCCGCTACACTCCCTGGTCCAGCATTTAAATGCTTGTAATTACACCAGAACGCAAAATCGACGCCCCATTCGTGGAGCTCGTGAGGAATTGCACCTATCGAATGGCACAAATCAAACCCAATTTTAATATCTCGTTCGTGTGCGGCAGCTGTTAACCGCTGGATATCTAGCAATTGTCCACTACGATACAATACGCTAGGTAAAACGATTAATGCTACATCATCCGTCATCGCTTCGATAATGTCTGCTTCATCAAGTGTGGAGCCGTCCTTACTGGTCACGTAAATTAAATGATCGGTATGGTCGTACCTTTTTAGCTGGAGTTGGCTTTGAAGCGCATAAATATCAGATGGGAAGTTTAATTCATCCGCGACAATCTTCGTTCTCGTTTTACTTGGTTTATAAAAGGAAGCTACTAATTGGTGTAAGTTCACTGTTGTTGATCCAGTTACAATTACTTCCGTGGATTCAGCTCCCACCAATGGCGCCATCTTCTCACCTAACGCTTCGGAAAAGTAATACCACGGGTGCTCTCCTTCGGTCCAGCCATCAATAGCAAGCTGTTTCCAAGCCTCCATCACAATTGCTACAGACTTTTCTGCTCTTTTTGAAAGCAACCCAAGCGAGTTGCCATCAAAATATATTTTATTTGTTGGTATATAAAATTCTTGACGATAAGCCTTCAGTTGATCTTGATCATCTAAAGACCGAGCGTATTCTAAAGAAAAAATATGTTCTTTTTCCATATTAAAGCCCCTTTTTGCGCTATTATCTCTCTATTATAACTTTTTTCTTCTAAAATAAAATCCACGAGGTTTATTGTTCCTCATGGACTAAAATTCGCTTGATCGTATATCAGACGGATCTATTTTTTTCAGTGTAGCTAGCTCATGAGCCGTGGGAACTGCGGTATACGTTACTTCATCATATAATAGTTTAAATCCTGTATTTTGTTGCACTTCTTCTAACGTCGTATGTGGGTGAATGCTATCCAAGTAAAGCAGACCATGCTTAAACTCAAATACACAAAGTGGTGTAACAATCTTCCATAGGTTACCCCGAGTTGTTACAAAATCAACATTTTCCACAAACGTTCGTTTGTCGTGCTTTGTGCGCCAAATAATTGCTTTCTTGGCGGTCGGGATTAGCACAGCGCTACCTGCACCACCTGGTAAGCGAACTTTAGGCTTATGATAATCACCAATCACCGAGGCATTTACATTACCATGCTTATCAAATTGAACTCCACCTAAGAAGGCTACGTCTAATTTACCTCGCATTGATAAATCAAACAGTTGATCAAGCGGAAAATAAGCTTCACCACTGTCTAATAAATCGGCACCAGCAGAAGAATAGGTTGCCTTTAGGGTTGATGTAGGATTAACTCCACCTGGTATATTTAAATGGACTAAATCAGGGGCATGTGTAAAGCGCGCTAATTGCATAGCGATCATCGGGAGCTGGGACGATACGCCATGGAATACCGTCTCACCATCTTTTAGCATATTCGATATTGCACATGTCATGATGTCGCTAGTTCTGTATGTGGCTACCATGTTCGGCTCATCCTTTCGCCTGCATAGTCTTGTCGCTCGAATTTTTTCACGTAATTACGAATGTCATCGGTATCGTTCAATGACAAATATTCGTTTAAGTACCGGTCATCCACATCATATTTTTTATAACAAGATGTAGGGCTTGCACCTTTAGGTGTATGTACAACCGCATCAACTAAAAAGCCTGGAATATCGATAAGCTCTCTGTTCAGCTTCGTCTTACTAGGTGAAACAATTTGTTCTGTTGTTACAATTACTTTATTGGCAGCTCTTGTCATGAGTAGGTCTTCATACTTCGGGCCAGTTATTCTTGCATTGCCTTTTTCATCACATTCCTGAACATGAATCACGGCGACATCTGGCACAATCGATCGCACTAATGTGACAGGCTCTCCCCCAAAAGGATCTTCTACAACTACAAAATAATCGTTATGTTCAA
Source organism: Radiobacillus sp. PE A8.2 (assembly GCF_045635475.1). NCBI lineage: Bacteria > Bacillati > Bacillota > Bacilli > Caryophanales > Bacillaceae > Radiobacillus > Radiobacillus sp. PE A8.2. The sequence goes on from NZ_JBJGXI010000068.1 coordinate 6,124, forward strand.
TCAGGTCCCCGACCTTTAAACCGTGCACAGGCATAAATGGTACATTCGTTGAAGCAGCCCGCAGTGCACTAATCACGGTATAGCATGCATGCTCATTCGCTTTTACAAGACCTGACTCAACAGCCTTACGGTAATGCTTAGCAAGACCATACTTCGTTTCATAGCTAACAAACCCAGCATGAACAGCTTCCACACAGCCGAGCGAAACTAATAAATCAATATCATGCGCACCTGCGGTTTTAACCAGCTGCAAATTTTGCTTATTCTGTCTTGTCAATTCACGAACAAATGCCATTGGTGCACGATGAAGTACATTACCCCCTAAGGCTAACGTGTCGCCATCTTGAACAATCGCAACCGCATCTTGTAAACTGATTCTTTTATTCACGTTGTGCCACCACCAATATTACTTACTTGTTTTTATTCATGCTTAACGGCATTACTTGCAATATGAACGGCATCCCATACCCCTGCAAATGGTGGAGCATAGCATAAATCGGTCATTCCTAAATCATCTGCCGTCATCTGATTATGAATGGCTACAGCAAACACATCAATTCGTAATACAACGCCTTTGGGACCAATCGACTGGGCACCTAATATCTTTCGCGTTCGCTTTTCACACACTAGTTTAATCCAAACCGGTGTTTGGTTTGGATAATAACCCGGATGATCGGCCGCTTCGACAAACGTAGTTACATAATCAATTGCTAAACGCTCTGCATCCATTTCAGAGAGACCAGTGCGTCCCATTTCTAAATCAAATATCTTCAGTGCTGCACTCCCCAGGGTACCAGTATATTTATTGTGCTTTCCTGCGATATTTTCACCAGCTATTCGACCAGTCTTGTTGGCATTGGTACCTAAAGGGATAAACGTATTTTCTTGCATCACCTTGTGGTACACCTGTGCACAATCACCAGCAGCATAAATATCTTCCACATTTGTTCTCATTTCACGATCAATAATAATTGCGCCATTGTTGGCAAGATGGATACCAGTTCCATCTAGAAATTTAGTTGCCGGTTTTACACCAATAGATAAAAGGACGAGGTCAGCTTCATAAGTACTCTTGCTCGTTCGAACTGCTTCTACTTTTCCATCACCAACAAATCCTTCGACAGATTCATTTAAGTGTAGGCTTACCTGTTGTTTTGAAAGCTCTTGCTCGGCGATTTCCGTTAACTCTTTATCAAATGTCGTTAAAATTCGGTCAGCTTGTTCAATGATCCGTACTTGTTTACCCAAATGTCGAAATGCTTCTGCTATTTCAATACCGATGTAACCGCCACCGACAACAACGACACGTTCGATATCAGAACGATCGGCTACTTGTTTCAAAGAAATCCCATCTTCTAGCGATTTTAACACGTGAATATTTTCTAGGTTAATGCCTTCAAAAGGTGGGATGATCGGAACAGTGCCGGTTGCAATTAGTAATTTATCGTATTGGTCGATAAACATGCCACCATCAATCGTATTTTTAACCATCACTTGTTTTTTGTCAGGTGCTATTTTTACGACTTCATGATGTGTGCGGACTTGGATTCCTTTTTGTTCAAACTGCTCTTCGGTTCTTGCGATCATTTTCTTGTAATCGTCATTTTCTCCAGAAACATAATAAGGAAGACCACAAGCGCCATACGAAATATGCTCGCCTTTTTCATAGACGACCACTTCTGCATCCTCATTGATTCGTTTTAGTTTAGAAGCAGCAGACATACCTGCTGCAACACCACCGATTACTAATAGCTTCATAGCCAATTTCCCCTATGTCCATGTATGACTTATAAATTATTTTCCGTTAATTGTAGGTTCCTGATCAACGATTCCAACGACAATGGCGTCTATAGGTGCATGCTTGGATAAACCATACTGCACTGAACTCCCTGTTGACACGAGAACGAGCTCGCCTTCACCTGCACCAATTTCATCGGCAGCAACAATGTATTCCTCTTTATTTCCATAACAAGGTTCAATAATTAACAGCTTATATCCTTGTAGTGTGTCATACTTCCTTGTTGATACAACTCTACTGATTACTTTACCAATCACCATTTTCTGAGCCTCCATATTCAGGGATGTCGATTATTCTCAGTTGTTCGTCACCCTTCAGTCCAAACGCATTGGCATCATCTGTATCAATGTGCATATCTAACTTATATCGATCACTCACTCGGATCGTTACATTAGCCATTACGCCACCTTTATCGCCTTCCACTAAAACCGCAACCTTTTGAAGATTTGTTACTTTAAAATCAGCAGCATCTTTTGGTGACATATGAATGTGCCGGTCAGCAATAATACAGCATTCCTGTAAGTGCACACTTCCCTTTGGTCCGATAATCGTAATAGGGGAAGAGCCTTTTAAATTACCGGATTTACGAACAGGCGGCATGATACCTAAACCCCTTGCATCACTTCTAGAAATCTCCACCTGCGTCGCACTGCGTAATGGTACAAGCAGTCTCACCTTTTCAATAGAACCCTTTGGTCCTTGAATCGTTACGGTTTCTTTACATGCATATTGACCAGGCTGTGAAAGGTCCTTATGCTTTGTAAACGTGTAGCCAGCACCAAATAAAAGATCGGCATGCTCCTGCTGTAAGTGCAAGTGCCTGGCAGAAATTCCTACAGGCACTTGCGTTTTGGAAGGGACAGTAGTTGATGAGGAAGGTAAGACCTGATTGTGCAATTCCTCTACTACTGCCTTCGTAATCACTTCATATAAACTGGCTTTATCAAAGTTTGTCACGTAGACTCAATCCTTTATTCCAAATCCGGAATTAATTTTGAAACGTCACCATGTGGTCTAGGAATGACGTGTACGGCTACTACTTCGCCCACGCGCCCTGCTGCTTCTGCTCCTACTTCTGTTGCTGCTTTTACAGCTCCTACGTCACCTTTAATAATAACAGATACGAGTCCTGATCCGATTTTTTCTGTTCCTGCGATTTCTACGTTTGCTGCTTTAAGCATTGCATCCGCTGCCTCAATTGCTGCTGTTAATCCTCTTGTTTCGATTATGCCTAATGAATCACTCATTGTGTATAGCCTCCTATATATTTTTCAAATTTTGATTTAAAGTTTAATTAATTTTGCCACATCACTATGCGGTCTTGGAATGACGTGTACAGCTACTACTTCACCTACGCGCCCTGCTGCTTCTGCTCCTACTTCTGTTGCTGCTTTAACAGCACCAACATCACCTTTAATAATAACAGATACGAGTCCTGATCCGATTTTTTCTGTTCCTGCGATTTCTACATTTGCTGCTTTAAGCATTGCATCTGCTGCCTCGATCGCTGCTGTTAGTCCTCTTGTTTCAATAATTCCGATTGATTCACTCATTGTTATGCTCCTTGTCTGGCTGCTCTAGAGCCGGTTTATTTTTTGGTTTTCTTTTCGTTTTTTTCGGTTCGGCGCTAGGAGGAACAACGAATTTCAATATTTCCTCGTGCGGATTTGTAATAACTAGTGCTTTTTTTAACGGGTTTCCAGGCTTTCTTGCTCCTGTTTGTTTCGCAACCTCTATAGCAGTTGATACATCGGATATTTTACCGCCGATAATAATCGATACCAGCTTTCCACCTAAATACTTTTCACTGGAGAGGAACTCTACGTTCGCAGCTTTACAAACATTGTCCAAAATTTCCATCGCCACCGGAAAATATTGTGTTTCGATGATTCCTATCGCATCATATTTTTTCATTTGTCATCCCCTCGTTTCTCTGGAGATAGTAACGAAGCAAGTCCTTGATCTGGTCTAGGAATACTTTTGACAGCAATTAATTCGCCATATTTTAACGCTTCTTCAGCTCCTATTTCTAAAGCCGCTTGTACCGAAGCAAGATCTCCTTCAATCATAATCGTAATAAGGCCTGATCCAACTCGTTCGATGCTACGAATCTCAACAAACGCATTTTTCACCATCACATCGACAGTAGCAGCAGCCGTTACGGTTCCTCTTACTTCAATCAACCCGAGTGATCGATTCATTTCTACTTCTCCCCTTGACTTACCATATCGCTAGCTTTTTTTGCTCACTTTTCCAATTGGCAATAATTTCTCTATTCCTGCTACGGAGGCAGGAATGAAATGGGTAAGGATATCATTTTCAGCTATATGTTTGATTGCTTCAGCCCGGGCTGCATCCAAGCCGACACGGACATCAGAAACTGTACCGGTAAACTTCACTTGCACGACGACCGGGATCGGAGCATTGTCTCCAGTTGCAGGATTATTACAATCGATTCCTTCAATCACTACATTAGCTGCCTTACATGCCTTGTCCATTGCTGCAAGCGCTACGCTAAAGCCCTGCACTTCCAATAAACCTATTGCGTTACCCATTATCTCCACCTACCCTGTAATGTTCAAACTGCCTTGAGCGAGGACGACTCTTCGCTGTCTTGTAAATGTTTTTGCTGAAGTAACGCCTTCTCCCGTAGGGCCAGCGATTGTCATTGTTGTATGACCTTCCCCGCCGAATCCGACTCCAGCAAGGGAGGAGCCATTATTAACGAAAATGGTTGTCCCAATTGCTTTAGCAAATCTTGTGATACTGTCTAGATTATTGGAATGCATGACGGCAGTGTGACGATTTCCATGCTCCGTTGCAACTGCTTTTTCAATCGCTTCATCTAAATCTTTCACACGCACAATTGGTAGAATAGGCATCATTTGCTCTAACTGCACAAAAGGATGATGCACATCGACTTCACAGATTAATAGTTTCGTGTTCGTTTTATTTACATTAATCTGATTTAGAATCGTAGACGCATCTTTTCCAATCCATTGCTTTGATACGTGATATTTTCTGTTTTGGAAGGTGCACCCACCTGGTTGGTTGTTGGTATTTGCTTCTAAAGCAAAATCCATTACTTGCGCTAATTCACTGTGGTTCAACATGTGTGCGCCTTGGTCGAGCAATTGGAAAATCAGATCGTCCGCAACTGAATCAAGTACGAACACTTCTTTTTCCGCAATACATAATAGATTGTTATCAAAAGAAGCACCTTCAATGATAGATTTGGCTGCATTTTGTAAATCGGCTGTCTCGTCAACAATCACAGGTGGATTACCTGCACCCGCACCAATCACTTTCTTACCGGATTTCAATAGTGATTTTACCATTCCTGGACCACCAGTACCTACCAGCATTTTCACCTTTAGACTGTCGGCTAATACTTGCACCGTATCTAGTGTCGGATTCTTCACCATTGTGACTAAGTTAGCTGGACCACCAACCGATTCTATTGCCCGGTTAATTAGCTGTACAGTGTATGCCGACGCCTGCTTTGATGCTGGATGGACATTAAATACAACGGCATTACCTGCAGCTAGCATGCTAATAGTGTTGTTAATAATTGTTTCGGTTGGGTTCGTTACCGGGGTAACTGCACCGATCAATCCAACTGGTGAATATTCCACAAATGTAAAGCCGTCATCACCAGTAATAGATTCTGTTTTTAGATCCTCTGTTCCTGGCGTCTTCTCAGCAGACAGTTCGTGCTTAGCAATTTTATCATTGTAATTGCCAATCTTTGTTTCTTCAAAAACAAGCTTAGCTAAATGTTCCTTTTCCTTTAACACAGCAGTTCTTATAGCAGAAAGGATACGCTCACGGTCCGCAAGTTTTGCTTGTTTTACAAAGGCGATTTGAGCATCATAGCTTGCAGTAATTGCATCCTCAATGTTATCGAAAACACCATACTCGCTCGTCGGGGTCCAATGACTTGAAGCACCTGTTTGTGAAACCTCCGGAGACAGCTGTTTCATTTTTAGTGGTTGTTGACTGCTCGTTTGACTCGGAGCTCCCGCTTCATTCCCAATTGCTGCTTCGACATTTTTTAATACTGATTCTATTATGGTTTGGATATCTTTTTCTGTTAAGTTCAACGTCCATCCGCCCCTCCATTCCGATATTGATTAAGCACCTTTTCCGTGACTTTAGCAACAATCGATTCAATTACCTGCTGCTTTGTTGCATCACTACTTGTTTGATTTGCTTCTAAATCGTTTGTTGCAGATTTATTTATATCACACGGTGGCACGCCACCAGTTTTAATTCCTAATTTATTTCTTATTTCCATCAAGTCAGCTATTTGTCCACAATCGAGCTCATTTGACTTGTTAATGATATTTGTTGTGTTCATTAACATTAATGCGTAATGCTCCAATGATTCCATTCGGAAATACGCTTCTGTCAAATCTCGTCCCCATGTGAGTGCACCATGATTTGCTAGTAATACCGCGTGATAGTCCTTACAAAAAGGTGCAATTGAATCTGGTACCTCTTGTGTACCTGGTGTTGCATATGGTGCTAATGGTACTCTGCCTAATAATACAACAGCCTCCGGTGATATCGGCTTTTCCAAGCTAATCCCTGCAATTGCAAAAGAAGTTGCTACTGGAGGATGCGCATGGACGACAGCATTGGTATCTGGATTTTCGTTGTACACCTTTAAGTGCATTTTAACCTCTGAAGATGGCTTCGAGCGGCCAGATAAAATCTTACCAGATAAATCCATCTTCACCATCATATCCTGTGTCATAAAACCCTTACTAACCCCAGTTGGTGTACACCATATCGTATTCGGTCCAACACGTACAGAAATATTGCCATCATTAGCAGCAACGAAATTCTTGTTATACACTCGTTTACCTATATCAACAATCAGCTTTTTAGCTTCAAAATCTGACATATATTTTTTATTAGTGATCATATCGGTCACCTCCTTCTATGAAAAGTGCAGAGCGCCGTTAGAAACGTAGCGACTGGAGCGAATCGACTAAAGATAAAGGAATCACGATGAGCTCGCGAATCGATGATGACTTATCGTAGGCGATTCGTGAAGTCGCCTAGTTTCTGGCGCTCGGAGCTAGACACATGAAAAGTGCAGAGCGCCGTTAGAAACGTAACAACTGGAGCGAATCGACTAAAGATAAAGGAATCATGCCCCCGCAAAGGGGGTATGTCGACGTTGGACGACAAGTCCGATTTTAGTCGACCTTCCATAAAACTTGAATCGATGATGACTTATCGTAGGCGATTCATGAAATCGCCTAGTTTCTGGCGCTCGGATCTAGACAAACGCGCAAATTTCTTTCTTATTAATAACGTTCACGAGCATCTGTTTTAAAATTACAAGCTAAACGTTCCTATGCAGAAACCAATCTCTTAATCTATTCGACAAAAAATTTAATCTTCCTTGTGGAATAATTTGGCTAGACTATCACGATAAGGTGGATAAGCAATTCCTTTTTCCGTAACAATCCCAGTAATCAATTCGTGATCTGTCACATCAAATGCAGGATTGTATGCTTTTACCCCTGCTGGCGCCATCGGTTCACTGTACCACTTTGACGTAATTTCTTCTTGTGGGCGTAGTTCTATCTCAATATCATCACCTGTTTTCGATTGTAAATCAATCGTCGACAATGGTGCACATACGTAGAAAGGAACACCATGATATTTTGCTAGAATTGCAACGCCCGAAGTACCAATTTTGTTGGCTGTATCTCCATTGGCGGCAACACGATCACAACCAACGAGAACAGCTTGTACTTTATTCTCCTTCATCACAATTGATGCCATATTGTCAGCGATCAATGTAACATCTACTCCTGCTTCATTAAGCTCCCACGTTGTTAAACGTGCGCCTTGAAGCAGTGGACGAGTTTCATCAGCAAATACTTTAAAATCATAGCCTCGCTCTTGACCAAGGTAAATCGGGGCTAATGCTGTGCCATACTTAGCTGTAGCGATCGTCCCGGCATTACAATGGGTTAACAATCCCCAACCTGGCTTTAGCAATGTTAGTGCATGTTCACCAATTGCTTCACAAACTTCTTGGTCTTCTTTTTTAATTAAGTCTGCTTCTTCTTTTAATGCTAGTTTTATAGAAGCAACACTGCTTGCGCTTTCTGCGTGGAGACGTCTCTCCATTCGATCTAACGCCCAAAACAGATTAACAGCGGTTGGGCGTGATGTAGCTAAATAGTCTTTATGCTTTCTAAAATCATCGTATAACGCATCGAAAGTTTCTGCAGTTGATTGCTTAGTCGCAAGGTAAACACCAAATGCTGCAGCAATTCCAATCGCCGGTGCACCACGAACCTTTAAATTGTAAATAGCATCCCAAACTTGCTCAACTTCCGTTAGATTTAGAAATTCTTTTTTGTTCGGCAGTACAGTCTGATCCAATAACACTAATGTATCATTGCGATCGTCAAGACTCACCGATTCAATTACATTGATAGGGTTGGTCATTTGTTATACCTCCAAAGTCACTTGTTGTTCAAAGGCGCGAATGATGTTGATATAATCTTCCCCACACTTTACCGATTCTCTTTCTAAGATAAACTTTTTACTAGCAGATAAACAAATACGCTCCGCTTGTGCACGCTTGTCTACATCTGTGATTGAAGTGATATCAGCAACATGGGCAAGGCCTATAATTCTTCTCGATAATTCCAAGCCTGCTACTGCAGCTGTGTCTCTTAAAATTAAATCTAGATAATGCGCTTTAAATCCGTTATAATTCGCAACTCGCTCAGTTGCATGTTCATCCCAAGCGACCTCAAACTTTTCTTTAAACAAATCAACTACATCGGTAATCGTCGTTTCTAAATAAGCTAAATAGTCGTTTCGCTCTGCTTCATCTTCAATGGTGAATCTGGCATTCGCATAAGCAAAGATTAGGTTAGCAACTACATTACCAACGTCATAACCAATCGGGCCAAAAAAGGCAAACTCTGGATCAATTACTTTCGTAGAATCTTCCTTAATAAACACTGATCCAGTATGAAGATCTCCGTGTATTAACGCTTGTGCATTCGTCATAAATTCAAATTTCAGCTTAGCTGTTTCAAGTGCGAGCTTGTCATCACCCCAGATATGTTCTTTTACAAAATCCTTGGACTCTTCAAACACATCGTTTCTTGGACAATCATAAAATGGCTCTGTATAAACTAAATCCTCGCTAATTTCACACAAATCAGGATTGATGAATGATTTTACCAATTCTTTTTTCTGTTTATGATCAAGTACAACGTCGGACGTTTGTACTAATGTATTTACCATAAATGTTGTAATGTGCTCTGCAAATAGTGGGAACTTTTTATGCTTCATTAACTCCGCACGCATAATCTCATGATCAGATAAATCTTCCATCGCACAACAATTCATAACCGTATCATAATGGTAAAGCTTTGGTACGAATTTTTCTGCAAACTTAGCTTGTATTTGCAAAATTTCACTTTCGATTCGGTTACGATCTGGTGAAACCTTAAATTCGTCAGAAATACGTGCAACAGGTCCAGCTTGTTTAATAATAATCGACTTATTACGCTTCGAATCTACCACTTTAAATACATAGTTTAAATTACCGTCACCAATTTCCTTACAGCTTAATTGTGCATCACTAGTAAAGAAATCTAATTGTGTTTTCGCATACTCCAGTGCTTCCTTTTCCGTCATCGTAAAATATCCTGTTGAAAAGTCTGTCATTTCAAGGCCCTCCCATATTATTTCTTTTTATAATAAGTAAGTGCTAATGCAAGTGCTAAGACCGTTCCTTTTACAATATCCATCGCATAATACGGTACGGACATCATCACTAAACCATTCGCTAGAATTCCAATTAGTACTGCTCCAATAAATGTACCAAATGCATTTGGTTTACCAGCACCGAGTACAGATAACCCAATAAAAGCAGCTGCTACAGCGTCCATCAGGTACGGACCACCAGCATTTATTTCTGCAGTCATTATTCTTGAAGCTAAAACAATCCCACCAACAGCCGCGAAGGTCGCTGATAATAAATAGGCAAATACTTTATATTTGTTAACTGCTATACCAGATAGCCTTGCTGCCTCCTCATTTCCACCGATCACATACATATATCGTCCATGCTTTGTATAGGTTAAGAAAATATGAACGAGCACAACAACGACTAGCATAATAATGATAATCCAAGGAATTTGTCCAAGTTTCTCAAATGAACCAGTAATTTTACCTGTGGCATAGCTACCATCTGGCATAATCATATTTTCTGATAAGCTAGCTCCTCGCGTATAGGTGAGGGCAACACCTTGTATAATGAACATCATCGCAAGCGTTAACAGCATATCTGGAATTTTGATTTTAACAATTAAAAATGAATTAAGCGCACCAACCGCAAGCGCTGCAATAATAGCTGCAATAATAGCGACAATCGTTGACTGCCCGTGCCAGATAAACATCGACATTACTACGGCATTGGCTACCGATGCCGTTGACCCAATTGACAAGTCAAAACCACCAACAGAAAGGGAAATGGTTAAGCCAATTGCAATAATGGTCACAATTGATATCGAGCGCAAAATATTAATAATATTACCTGTGCTCATAAAAGAAGGATTTGCAATTGAAAAAATTGCAATAAGTACGAATATCGTTATAATTGTCCCATATTTATATAAAAACTGAAACAAATCAAAAGCTGCTTTTTCCGTTTTAGCAACAGACTGCTTCAACTCTGTGTTTGTTTGCGACATATCATTTCCCCCCTGTTGAATAGTATAATAGTTCTTCTTCATTCGTTTCCTTCGTTTGGAGTTGGTTCACAACTCTGCCATCGTACACAACATAGACACGGTCAGTAATTCCGACAATTTCTGCCAATTCACTAGAGGCATAAACAACCCCTTTACCGCGCTTCGCTAGCTCTGCTATTAGCTCAAATATATCCTTTTTTGAACCAACATCAACACCTTTAGTTGGTTCATCGAATATGTAGATATCTGCATCAGCAATTAACCACTTGCCAATGGCTACCTTTTGTTGATTACCACCGGATAAATTATTCACTTGTGTCTTTACTGACGGTGTTTTTATCCCAATCCGCTCTACCATCTGTTCCGATGTTTGTCTCTCTTTACTGAAATGAAGGAAGTTAAATACTTTTACAAATTGATTTAAATAAGAAGCCGTAAGATTCGTAGACACCGTTTCTGTAACAAGAATCCCTTCTTTACGCCGCTCTTCAGGTACAAAAGCAAATCCATTGGCAACAGCAGCACGCGGATGCTTTATGTTAACTGCTTTTCCATTCACACGGATATCTCCAGCGGTTCTTTTATTCGCCCCAAATAGAGCTTTACAAATCTCTGTTTTACCCGCCCCTACTAAGCCAGCAAGACCAACAATTTCACCCGCATTTACGTGCATCGTAATATCCTTTATCTTAGAACCATCAGCTAGATGATCCACTTCTAAAATCGTAGCACCGATTTGTTTTACAACTGTTGGGAATTGTTCCTCCAGCTTTTTACCTAACATAAACTCAACAACTTCATTAATCGTCGTATCCTTTATTTTTTGCTTTGTTACAAATTTCCCATTACGCATAACGGTGATATCATCACAAATCTCAAACAGTTCAGGTAAACGGTGTGAAATGAAAATAACACCGACATTTTTATTTTTCAGTTCGTGAACGATACGAAATAGCTCATCTGTTTCTGTTTGACTTAACGGTGCTGTTGGTTCGTCTAAAATTAAAAATTTACACTCACTTGATACGGACCGTGCGATCAAGACCATCTGTTTTTCCGCCAATGTTAATTCACTGACAAGCTGTTTAGATGAAACTTGAATATGCATACTTGCGAGAATCTCCGTTGCTTGTTTATGCATATCGGAATAGCTAACAAACTGCTTCCTGCCCATTTTAGTTACCGTTTGATTTAACATCACATTTTCGCCAACGGTTAAGTTTGGAATAAGCGCCGTATCCACTTCTTGATAAACAATTTGAATGCCTTGATCTTGAGCATATCTAGGGGAATCTATTTCGATTTTCTCACCGTCTATAAAAATCGAACCAGTATAGTGCGTGTAAGCACCAGATAATACCTTCATGAGCGTGGACTTTCCAGCACCATTGGCACCAATAAGAGCATGCACGGTTCCAGTTTCCGTTACAAAATCCACTTCATTTAAGGCTTTAACACCGGGAAATTCAATAGTTATATGTTTCATTTCAAGTTTACTAGCATTAGACAATTCCCTTCACCTGCCTTTGGTACGAAAACACTAAAACATACACCCTATAAAAAGGTGCAGTTTTAGTGTTCGAACCATATCTATTCTATTATAATACGATTATTCTGCGTGATAATCTCTTAACGTTTGCATCCAATCTTCCTCAAATGCATCGGATTGTCCCCATCCTTCGATAATGTTTCCAAGGTTAGACATATTCACTTCTTCCTCAGCAGCTACTAAATCCTCTTGAGAAATCAATGAAGCAGATAAATCATACGTTTCTGGTGTTTCCTCACCTGCTAGCTTTTTAGCAAGAAGTCGTAAATTAACAGCACCGATCAATTTCGGATCAACAGCTGCTGTATATTTCCATGGGCTACCTTCTTCTTGAATCAGCTGAAGGTCAGCATTGGAAACGTCAATACCATATATAGCAACTTCTTCTCTACCAGCTTCTTTAATGGCACGCGCTGCACCAATAGCAAATGCATCCCATGTAGCGAAAATAGCATCAAGTTCTCCTTCTGGATGTTTGTTAAGCATAGCTGCTACAGCATTTTGTGTATCTACCGAAGTATTTTCAGTTGCAACACCAAATCTTTCTACTTCGTTAAGACCAGGATTTTGCGCTAATACTTCTGTATAAATTTCATTTCTTCTCACCATTGGAGGAAAACCATCTACCCAAAGGTAAGCAATGTTTGCTTCTCCACCAGTATCTTCTACTAATTTATCAAGTGCAAGCTGTGCTAGTGCATGGTCGTCTTGCGCTGTTCTCGTTACACCTTCCGCTTCACCAACAGTATCGAAAGTTACGACTTCAATACCTGCGTCTCTTGCTTCTTGAATCTGATCCGCTGTTGCATCATCATCACCATGCGAGATGATCAACCCATCATATTCTTGTTGAATTGCTTGAGCGATCGTGTCATGGAATGCCGCTGAATCTCCATTTGCCGTGAATGTATCTACTTGAAAGCCTAATGCTTCCCCTTCTTGTTTTGCACCAGCTAGAAACTGTGCTGTATGGTCATCTCCACCAATTTTACGGATAACCATAATTTTCACTGGTTCTTCTGCAGTAAATTTCTCTGGCACATTGTCTAGTGAAACATCACTATTACCTGCTGATTCTGAACCACAACCAGCGAGCACGAATACAAAAGCTAAAACTGAAATCACATACAATAACCCTTTTTTCATCTGATTTTCCCCCTGTTTTCTAAAAAAATTTATATAAAATTTATTAATACACGGTTCTTACACTCTTTTTGCCTTAAGCTGTTGAATCACAGCCTCTGTAAGTTTACCTACGATATCATCTGATAGATCTATACCTTTTGAATCGCTAATGCTAGTTGGTGTATTTTGGTTACCACTACTACCTGTAGCTTTTGTTAATGCTTGGTCTAGATCTTCATATAAATCTTCAATGTTCTCCAACCCAACCGATAAGCGGACTAAGTCTTCTGTAACGCCAGTAGCTACAAGCTCTTCTCCAGATAGCTGTTGATGTGTTGTTGTTGCTGGATGGATAATTAGGCTTTTCGCATCACCAACATTGGCTAAGTGTGACCATAACTTGATGTTGTTTATTAGCGTACTCCCTGCATCACGACCACCTTTGATACCGAAGACAACAACCGAGCCAAAGCCGTTTTTCAATATTTGTTTGGCATGCTGATGTGACGTATGTGATTCCAGTCCAGGATAAGTTACCCAACTAACACCAGGATGTTTTTCTAGTAATCTAGCAAGCTGAAGTGCATTATCATTATGACGCTGAACACGCAGATTTAATGTTTCTAAGCCCTGGATAAGTTGGAACGCATTGAATGGACTTAAACATGCACCAATATCCCGCAACAACTGTACGCGTAATTTGGTTGCAAAGGCGATATCCCCAAAATCCTTGCTATAAACGATACCATTGTAACTACGGTCTGGTTCGATAAAGCCCGGAAACTTTCGTGAATTCCAATCAAATTTACCGCCATCGACAACGATTCCACCAATCGATGTACCATGTCCCCCAATCCACTTTGTTGCAGAGTGTACAACAATATCGGCACCGTAAGTAATCGGTTTACACACATAAGGTGATGCGAATGTATTATCGATAATAAGCGGAATACCTGCTTCATGAGCAACGTTTGCAATTCCTTCAATATCTAGGACATGCAAGCTCGGATTCCCAATCGTTTCAGCAAAGACAGCCTTCGTCTTATAGTTAATCGCTTTTTTAAAGTTTTGCGGATCTCTTGGATCTACGAACTTTACTTTTATGCCGTAGCGTGGGAATGTTATCGCGAATAAATTGTATGTACCACCGTAAATATTAGTCGCTGCTACGATTTCATCCCCTGCAGAAGCAACATTCATAATCGATAACGCGATCGCTGCCATACCTGACGATGTTGCAACAGCAGCCGCTCCTTCTTCCAAAAGAGCCATTCTTTTTTCAAATACGTCCACGGTCGGATTCATTAACCGACTGTAGATATTACCTTCCTCTTCTAGTGAAAAAAGTTTCTCTGCGTGTGTTGTATCATCAAAAACGTATGAAGTTGTTTGATAAATCGGTACCGCGCGTGATCCTGTCGTTGGGTCAGGCTCTTGGCCACCGTGTAGTAGTAATGTTTCTAAATGCGGATTGTTACCCATGCTTTTTTCCTCCTAGAACTGTTCCATGATGTCTGCCATTACATGTTAAAAAATCCCTCTGCCTGGAGACAGAGAGACTTTGATTGCATAATAGATGCACCGTCTCTCTCATCTGTCAAAGTAAATATACTTTGTAGGATTTGGCACCATGTATAACATAGTTTTGACCATGCTATGCTGGTTGCCGGGTATCATAGGGCCAGTCCCTCCACCTCTCTTGATAAGAGAATATATTAAATTTATATGTTTATTGTTGAATA